>JAQBGS010000437.1:0-9133 GCA_032128535.1 Nitrospirota bacterium | reverse complement strand
CATAATAAAGGAGGTCAGGGATGCGTATTGGAAGGTTGGTCAAAGGAATAGGCCTGTTGGGCATGCTCACTTTACTCACAGTAGGAACGTGGGGGTCAGTGGCCATGGCTGATCAAAATCCTCATGTGGCTGAAGCGATTGCCCATGCGGAAGGCGCAGTCGAACATGGGGGCATGGGGCATGCCGATGCGTTGTTGGAGCATGCTCAAGAAGCGTTGACGCATGCTCAAGCTGCCCAAAAAGAGGTAAAAAATCCTCATTTGGATGAAGGTGTGCATGAGTTAATGGAAGCGATTGATCATGGCAAACAAGGTCATGCTGAAGTCGGGACCAAGCATGCAAAGAGTGCTGTCATGCATTTGAAAGAGGTTCATTAATTTTAGCAATGAACATTCTCCAAAAAGCGGGTAGGGGAAACTCTACCCGCTTTTTTTGTGGATAAAAGATAAAGAGATACGTCCATGAAGGTTGGATTTTTTCAGTTTGAGCCGCAATTTGGGGAAATCCCACGCAATCTCGAATCGATCATTCAAGCAATCGATTCTTTCCAAGGGGACCTGTTGGTCTTTCCAGAATTGGCGCTGTCGGGGTACCAATTTCTTTCCAAAGAAGAGGTCTGGGGATTGGCAGAAGAGGTTCCCACCGGGGCAGTCTGTCAGCGGTTGGAGGAGGTCATTCGAGGGCGGGCTCTCCATGTCGTGGTGGGGTTGGCGGAGCGTGCTCAGGGCCACGTGTATAATTCCGCTATCTTAATCGGTCCGAACGGGTATATCGGGACCTATCGCAAGACACATTTATTTTTTGAAGAAACCCTCTGGTTCTCTCCTGGCAATACGGGATTTCAGGTGTGGGATATCGGCATGGCCAAAGTCGGGATGTTGGTCTGCTTTGATTGGTTTTATCCCGAGGCGGCGAGAACGTTAGCCCTGAAGGGTGCCGATATTCTCTGCCACCCCAGTAACCTTGTTCTCCCTCATTGTCCTGATGCCATGGTGACTCGATGTTTGGAAAATCACGTCTTTGCCATTACCGCCAATCGGGTTGGTCGAGAACAACGAGGGAACAAATCGGCATTGTCCTTTATTGGCCTCAGCGAAATTGTCGCGCCGAACGGGAAAATCTTACATCGGGCGTCTCATAAAGAACCGGAATTATTCATGAGTGAAATAGATGTGACTCAGGCTCGTGATAAACGCATTAATCCCTACAATGATCTACTCAATGACCGACACCCTCAATGGTATGTTGAACGGTAAAAAGTTAGGAGTAAGGAAAAAGAAGGGCGGCTGGTTCCCATGCCTGGTTCTTCATGGCAGCTGTTAGCTTGACATAACCTTGCAGATGCCATACATCCTTTCCTTATGGGTGTAAGTGTAGGATACTAGTAAGGACAGACGGAGTTGTCTCGAATGAATATTCTTAGCAGGGACGAGGAGGTGGATATGACACGGTGGGTTGTGATCGCGTTAATGCTGACTGTGGGCCTTTCAGGTTGCATGGTGTCGAAGAGTACCTATGAGGCTTCCGTATCGGATATGGAGTCGGCCAAGGCTGAATTAGAAAAAGGCCGCATGCATCAAGAAGCGCTTGAGGAACAAATTCGGAATCTTAAAGGGTTAAACGAAAAGATTTCCACAGACCTCGAGATGATGACGACGGAAGTCCAACGTATTAAAGAAGGGCGTAAAAACGAACAGACCTTGCTGGAAACCCGAGAGCGGGAACTTGATCAGGACAAAGCCCAACTCATTACGAAATTGCGGGTGATCGGCGCGCAATATCAAAAAGTGAAGGCGCAAAACGATACGCTGAAAAAGACGGTCTTGCGGTATAAAAAAGAACTCAAAGATTCGCATGACGGCACCGAGTCCACCATGGGAGGAGTTAGTGGAGGGGGAAGGTCAGCAACCTCTACGACCTCCAATGCATCGGCTGCCAAGCCGGACCTCCTGCCCTCAAGGACATCCACGGTTCCCATGGCTTCCAAGCCTCAGGCGCCGGAAATTGTCTCGCTCCCAACGATTCCACCAGTTGCGGGCGATCTGGTCAATATCAATAAGGCCTCCGTCAGTGATCTCGTTCTCACGCTAGGATTAAGCCGGGAAGTAGCAGAAGAAGTGGTGTCCAATCGTCCGTACCGCTTGCGTGGGGAATTGGTAGCTAAAAATGTGATTCCCAAGGCCACGTTTGATGAAATCAAAGGCCGTATCACCGCTTCTCCATAAGAATAGGGTAGTCAATTGAGAGGGCTGGCCAGTCACTGATCGGCAAACTTAGCCTTTTAAAAGGGGACGTTCAAAAAAAATGAACGTCCCTTTCTTTTTGTCGTGGGTCTACTCGACGTCTGACTAAGGGAAAGGTTCTTTTAAACAGCGGTCTTCTAGTATTTGGCCGTCCTGAAGATGGATTAAACGATCTGTTTGGTGAGAGAGTTTTTCGTTGTGGGTCACGATGACAAATGCGGTCCCATGTGTCTCATTTAACTTCCGTAACAATTCGAACAGCTCGTCTCCCGTTTGAGTATCCAAATTGCCGGTGGGTTCATCTGCCAGGACAAGATCTGGATGACGGATCAGTGCCCGGGCGACGGCGACCCGCTGTTGTTCCCCTCCTGATAGTTCCCCTGGTTTGTGATGCAATCGATTTGATAAGCCCACTTCGGATAACAGGGATTTGGCCGACTCCATGGCCGTGGATTTAGGGATCTTTTGGATAAGGGCAGGCAGAGAGACGTTTTCCAAGGCGGTGAATTCCGGAAGGAGATGATGAAACTGAAACACAAACCCGATCCGTCGATTTCGAAAACTGGCCAGGGCCGTTTCACTCACCTTGAACATGTTCTGGCCTTCAAACAGGACTTCTCCCTTTGTGGGGCGGTCCAAGGTGCCCAGAATATGCAAGAGGGTACTTTTCCCAGCGCCTGACGCGCCAATAATAGCCACCATTTCTCTTCGTTGAATGGTCATCGTGATGCCGTTCAGGACATGCACAGTTTGGTTTCCCATGATGAAGGATCGTTGAAGGTTATCGACCAGAACCAAAGGAACTGGCGTAGCTGATTTCGGTGTGTCGACGTTATTCATAGCGAAGCGCGCTGATAGGATCTAATTTGGCAGCTTGCCAGGAGGGGTAAAAGGTGGCGGCAAAACTAATGAGAATTGCTGATGTGGCCACCAACAGGACATCCAATGGCAAAATGTGAACGGGAATGCGAGAAATGTAGTAGACCGATGCATCGAAGGTCCAATAATTTTCGATGAGCCATAAAAACGAATAGCCTAAGGGCACGCCAATGCCGGTCCCCACCAATCCAATCACCAATCCGTTGAGCATGAAAATCGTCATGATCGATCGAGGGGTCGCGCCCATGGCTTTGAGGATGGCAATTTCTCTTTGTTTCTCATTCACGATCATCGTCAGGGTTCCCACGATATTGAAGGACGCTACGAGTGTGATGAGCACCAGGAGCAGGAACATCATGGTTTTTTCAAGTTTCAAGGCTGAAAATAAATTGCGATTCAGTTGCATCCAATCCCGTGCCATAAAGTTCAGGCCAAGGGTGGCCTCCAGGCGTTGCGCAACATTCTGGGCTAAAAAGACATCGTTCACTTTCACCTGAATACCTGTCACGGTATTGCCAAGCCCAAAGAATTTTTGCGCTTCTTCCAAGCTGATATAAGAGAGGGATGAATCATATTCGAACATGCCGGATTCAAAAATGCCTACGACGGTAAACGGCCGAATTTTCGGGGTCATCGTAAAGGATTTAATCTCACCGACGGGTGAGACGACGTTGATGGAATCACCCAGAAACACACCCAGGCGCATTGAGAGTTCTTTGCCGAGAATAATGCCGGGCCGATTGGCTGGTGGCGAAGGTGTTTGCCCAGAAAGTGAATGGCCACTTTCTAGCCGAACCAATGATGGATCTTGCAATCCAGCCAAATCGCCGAATTTCATGTTGGCTTGTAAATCCGTAACTCGCGATTCCTGCTCGGACTGAATCCCTCGTAAAATGACTCCCTGCACGCTGCTTTTCGAAGAGATGAGGACTTGTTTGAAAATAAACGGGGCGGCGGCGATCACATCGGGAACACCTTCGATTTGTTGAATGAGATCGGGATAGCCCTTCATATCATTCGTTCCGCGCTCCTGTACGATGATATGGGCGGTGGTGCCGAGAATTTTGGACTGAAGATCTTCCTTGAACCCCGTCATGATGCCCAAAGTTCCAATCAGGGCTGCCACGCCTAAAGTAATCCCCGCGATGGAGATGAACGTGTTGAGCGAAATCGTGCGTTGTCGGCGCTTGGCCCGCAGGTATCGCAAGCCAATGATCATTTCATAGGGCAAGCTCACGAGGTGTGGTCCGGTCGCAATTGGGGAAAGAGGATGACGTCACGGATGGAGGCTTGGTTGGTCAATAGCATCACGAGCCGGTCAATGCCGATGCCTTCACCGGCCGTCGGCGGCATGCCATATTCCAGTGCACGAATGAAATCTTCATCCAGGTAATGTGCTTCTTCATCGCCGGCGTCGCGAAGAGCCCCTTGGGCCTCAAATCGTTGACGTTGGTCGATTGGATCGTTTAACTCGGAGAAGCCGTTGGCGAGTTCCCGCCCCCCAATGAACAGTTCAAACCGGTCGGTGAGTGCCGGGTTGGTTTCTTTCTTTCGGGCCAACGGAGAAATCTCAATCGGAAAATCCGTAATAAATGTGGGTTGGATGAGGGTGGGTTCCACCGTTTCTTCAAAAAGGGCAACCAGTAGATCGATATGGCTGGCCTTGAGTGGCACGGGCACTCCCAATGACTTAGCCGCCTTTATCGCCTGATCATGATCGGAAAGAACAGCCTTGTCTAATTTTCCCATTTCCACAATGGAGTCTAAATAGGAGAGACGCGTCCAGGGAGGAGCCAGATTGATCGATTGTCCCTGATACTCCACCGTCGCGTTCCCACACACCTCCAGACTCAGTTGATGGAACAGTTGTTCAGTCAGGTCCATGAGATCCTTATAATCCGCATAGGCCTGATAGAATTCCAGCATCGTAAATTCTGGATTGTGAATGGTGGATATGCCTTCATTTCTGAAATTTCGATTGATTTCGAAGACCCGCCGAAATCCGCCAACGATGAGGCGCTTGAGATAGAGTTCCGGGGCCACGCGTAAAAACAGATCGACATCCAAGGTGTTGTGGTGGGTCACAAAAGGGCGGGCAGTGGCGCCTCCAGGGATAGGGTGCATCATCGGCGTTTCCACTTCGAGGAATTCCCTGTCCGTCAAAAACGTGCGTATGGTGGAAATGATACGGCTGCGCATCCGAAACACCTGATGAACCGTGGGATTGGCAATCAGGTCGACATACCGCTGGCGATAGCGGGTTTCGATATCGGTCAGCCCATGCCATTTCTCCGGAAGCGGGCGTAACCCTTTGGTCAGAAACGTCAGGGTTTGCACTTCGACCGTGAGCTCGTCTGTTTTGGTTCGGAACAGCCGACCTTCCACGCCGATCCAATCACCTAAGTCCAATGATTGGCAGAGTTCGTACGTTTGGTCTCCCAGCACATCTTTCTTCAGATAAACCTGCAGCCGATGTCCTTCTTCCTGAAGCCCTGCAAACGCGGCTTTGCCAAAACGGCGCATAGCCATGATACGCCCGGCGACGGTGCAAACAATGGGTGTTGTTTCCAACTCTTCCTTAGTTAAACAAGAATAGGTCTGCACAATCGTGTCGAGTGTGTGTGTGGTCGAAAAGCTCGTGCCAAATGGCCGAAGTCCCTTCTCTTGAAGCACGTGTAGTTTGTCTAGCCGTTGTTGTTGTTGTTCGTTGAGTTCATCCATGAGGTATCAAAGAGTCTAAGGTGAATGGAGAAGTCGTTTGTTCGTATGATGTGGTCGACTACGAAGTTGAGGCTTGCGCGTTCTTTGACGCTTTCATCGTGAGATAGGCTTCAATAAAGGGATCCAAGGCGCCATCCATGACCGCAGCCAGATTTCCCGACTCGTGATCGGTGCGGTGATCTTTGACCATCTGGTAGGGTTGAAAGACATAAGATCGGATCTGACTCCCCCAGGAGATATCCTTTTTCTCGCCCACGATATTTTGAAATTCTTCCTCTTTTTTGCGCTGCTCGACCTCGTACAGCTTGGCTTTCATCACACGCATGGCCCCCATGCGATTTTGTAACTGTGAGCGTTCATTTTGGCATTGGACGACAATGCCGGTCGGAAGATGCGTCATACGAATGGCCGTTTCAACTTTATTGACATTTTGGCCACCAGCACCGCCCGCTCGGAAAGTATCGATTCGTAATTCTTTGTCATCGATCACAATATCAACGTCATCGTCTAATTCGGGGTAGACCCCAACCGCAGCAAAGGACGTATGTCGTCGCTTGTTGGCATCAAAGGGTGAAATGCGGACGAGCCGATGGACACCGGCTTCGCCTCGTAAATAACCATAAGCAAGCGGTCCAGAAATGCCCAATGTCACGCTTTTAATACCTGCCTCATCGCCCGGCTGGAAATCAATCGTCTCCACGTTGAAATCGCGTTCCTGTGCCCATCGAACATACATGCGCATGAGCATCTGGGCCCAATCTTGCGATTCGGTTCCACCCGCACCTGGATTGATAGAGAGGATGGCGTTGCGGTGATCATGTTCATCGGATAAGAGTTTCTCCAGTCGCCAAGCTTCCAAAGAGGTTTCAATGGCGCGAACGCCCTGGTTCCATTCGGCTTCGAGCTCAGCGTCCCCTTGGTTCCCAATCAGATCCTGAATAGCCAGCAAATCATCCCGTTGTTGTTCAAGCTGTTCTAACCGATGGAGTTGACCCTCGAGTTCGGCTTGCCGTCGCCCAATTTTGGCCGCATGGCGGGGATCATTCCAAAAGTCTGGCTGGGAGGTCTCTTGCTGGATTTCGTCGAGTTCAGATGTTAGGCGAGGGAGGTCAAAGATACCTCCGAAAATCTAAGATGTGAGCGTTGATTTTGTCCATACGAGTGCGAATGTCTTCGAGCATGTGTCCAGTCCTCTCGTTATGCCTGGTGTGAAGAAAGATTAGGTGCGTTTTGAGGCGATGGCTTCCTTCGGGAAGCGATCAAAAATATTCCCGTCAGTATAACACAACCCCAACTAAAGACATCCCCATACTGCGTATAAAATGTGGGTGGTGATGTGCGCAGTGGGATGGAGCCTGTGACGGCCTGCTGAGTGAAGATCGGTGTCTCGGTCAGAATGTGTCCATCCGGACCAATGAAGCCAGAAACGCCAGTGTTGGCGGCACGCGCAACGGCTAAGTGATTTTCAACGGCACGAAATACGGCCATGGAAAAATGTTGATATGGTGCGGCTGAGTCGCCGAACCAGGCATCGTTGGTCAGGGTGACGAGAACGTTCGCGCCCTCCTTGGCCATACGCCGCACAAGGTCGGGAAAAATGATTTCGAAGCAAATGGGGACGCCAATTAAAGCATGAAGCTTGTCCGATGAATCAGGAAGTGGAAGTGTCATTGAGCCTTGGCCTGGTTTGAAATCGCCGATGCCGACCACGAGTTTTTCCAGAAAGAATAACAACCATTTGAGGGGAATATATTCGCCAAAAGGCACGAGATGGCGTTTGTCATATCGTCCTGTCAGTAATTTTTCTGGAGACAGCATGTACGCGCTATTGAGTAAATACGGGGTCCCGTCCGGTTCAAAGCGCAGGGTAGGACTTCCAAAGAGCAAGGGGCTTTGGCCCTCTCGGAGGATTGAAAGAATAATTTTCTGGTAACCGAGTTCTTTTTCAAAGAAAAAAGGTGTGGCAGCCTCTGGCCAAATGAGCAGATCCAGATTCTGCCCTGTTTGTTGGCTGAGGGTGGTATAGCGTTTGAGGGTCTCGTCTATGTAGGTCGAATCCCATTTTTTGTCTTGTGAAATATTCGGCTGGACAAGTCCAATCGACAACGATTTGGCTAATGTGTCCAATATGTTTTGCTGATTGATCTGCCAATGGCCATAGACAAGGGCCGCACTCAAAATCACGGAAAAACTCAGAGCAGATTGCCAAGGAAATGAACCTGAGAACTCGTCCTTCCTCCGCCAAACCCATATCAGAATTGATGCCATCACCA
The DNA here is from genome assembly GCA_032128535.1 of Nitrospirota bacterium. Classification (GTDB taxonomy): domain Bacteria; phylum Nitrospirota; class Nitrospiria; order Nitrospirales; family UBA8639; genus Nitrospira_E. The sequence goes on along the minus strand of JAQBGS010000437.1, from coordinate 1,017 downwards.
CATTGCCCATAACGACTAAAAATGACACTCCATATACGCCGGTCATATCGGAAAGTTGAATGACTGGCAGCCATTGATATTGCGAATAACCAAGTAAAGTCCAAGGAAACCCGCTAAAGGCATAGGTCCGGAGATATTCCAACGACACCCACAAGGAAGGGGCACCTAACCACAGCCAGACCGGGAATCTCTGTTGCAAAAGAACGTAGCCTACAGCATAGGCTCCAACAAAAAGCCCAAGGTAGGTTGCCAGTAGCAGCATCAAGAGGGCGCTCACGACTATAGGCACCTGCCCAAACTGATTCATGGCCGTAATCACCCAGGGAATCGTTCCCACGAAGGCGATGGTTCCAGCGAGCCAGCCGTAGCGGAAGGCTTTGCCTGTAGCTAGTCCACTAAGGGCCAAAGTGAGCGGGACAAGGGCGACCCAGGCCAGCCATCCTAGATCATAATGAGGAAAACACAGTGGATGAATGAGGCCGGTCAGGCCGACGGCAATGAGGCGTGTGAGAGAGATTAATGGCACAGGCAGAGGGTATAAACGAACGCACAGCCAGCGATCAGGAGGGTTAGGAGATTAGAGTTGTCGGCCCGAACGGGCCAGTGTTGAATGGCTAAAGGTTTCTCAAACGGCTTTTTGAACAAAACCTGATCGGAGGCAGCGTGTGCATACCTTTATTCGTTTAGCTGCACCTTTTATCAGGGCACGGACGGTTCGAAGGTTGGGGCGAAACACTCGCTTGGTGCGGTTGTTTGCGTGACTGACATTATTGCCGACTAATCGGTGTTTCCCGCACACGTCACATGAAAAGGCCATCGTCTACTCCTGAAATTTTTTGTTTAATCAAAAATTGTTATCTGGCATGTGTTATCACAGGTGCTATTGTACATGCAATTCGCACGAAATAAAAGAAGTTGAGCGGGGCCCGGTGTTTTTTTGATAAATTTAGCGGTCTACTGATAATGAAAGATGTTGCTCATTTGCGATCTGAGTGCCTGTATTTCATGATTATTCCC
>JAQBGS010000436.1:0-10195 GCA_032128535.1 Nitrospirota bacterium | reverse complement strand
CTGTTATCTTCTCGCATCCTCACATCTCTCTCCAGCAACAACTGATTTAACCCCTGTTCTTTTAATGCCCGGTTTCGGCCCGGCATCACAGACAAACAGTGAGACCTCACTGCTGTTCACGCAGAGGACAATTATTTACATGACTCTCTTTTCCATTGCCCTTTCGGACTGGATCACTTCACTGCCGGTCGACGGTTAGGACGAATAAAAGGACGGATTTTTGTTGGTGGGGACGACGGCGGAATGGGTTTGGACTATGGCGGCTTGGATATCTTTGACGTATCGGCTCAAGGTTTCGTGGATAACGGGAAAGGCCAGATGGTCCCAGGGAATGTCTTGAAGAGAAACGAGTTCGACTTCCAGGCTTTCGGCCCCCGGTTTAAAGTCCAGGTTTTGAAGATGCGCTCGGTACACGACATACACTTGAGAGACATGGGGAAGACTGAAGAGGCCAAAGAGGGAATGAATACGGATGTCAGCATGGGCCTCTTCCAGGGTTTCACGTGCGGCCGCTTCTTCAGTGCTTTCCCCCAATTCCATGAACCCGGCCGGGAAGGTCCAGAGTCCTAATCGAGGTTCGATGGCCCGGCGGCAGAGGAGGATTTTGTCTTCCCACTCTGGGATGGTGCCTGTTACGACTTTAGGGTTTTGGTAATGAATCGTCTGACAAGCTGGGCAAACGGCACGCAGGAGGGTTTCCCCATCAGGAATTATTTGGTCGACGCTGGTTCCGCATTCACTGCAAAAATTGATGGATGGAATCATCTGATTCTGGACGTTATTGGGAGGATGAGGCTGATCGTTTCTCTCTGTGTATGATACCCGGAATGTCGCTAATTTCAAATCAATTTGAAACTGATTCAATAGAAAGAGGCCTTGGTGTAAGGGCTTCTCAGGTTGTGAGTTTGTGATTGTGGTTTGGCGTAATCCTTTGCTAAGGTTGTTATCCATTGTCTCTATCGGTTAACTCCATTCCACAACATATCAGTGAGTAAAGGATCAAGCCAGTATGAGTGCGAACGATAAACAAGTCATCTTTTCGTTGGTGGGAGTTGGGAAAATTCATCCGCCCAAGAAGCACGTGCTGAAAGATATTTATCTTTCCTTTTATTATGGCGCCAAAATTGGTGTGTTAGGATTGAATGGCTCGGGGAAAAGTTCCCTTCTTCGGATTATTGGTGGGGTAGATCCGGACTATGTCGGAGAAATTACCTTTTCAAAAGGCTATTCTGTGGGTCTGTTTGAACAAGAACCGCATCTTGAGCCGGGGAAGACGGTAAAAGAAGTCGTGGAAGAAGGCCGAGCAGAGGTCGTGCAGCTGCTGCGGGATTATGAAGCCATTAGCCAACGATTTGGCGAGGGCATGAGCGCAGAGGACATGGAGGCGTTGATCGAACAGCAGGGGAAACTGCAGGAACAGATCGAAGCGGTAAATGGGTGGGAATTAGAGCATCAATTGGATATCGCTATGGATGCGTTGCGATGCCCTCCGAAGGAGGCCATCGTGGATGATCTGTCCGGGGGCGAACTCCGACGGGTCGCGCTCTGCCGGTTGCTGATTCAAGAACCAGATATTTTATTGTTGGATGAGCCAACTAACCACTTGGATGCGGAAACCGTACAATGGTTGGAGCAGCATCTCCAGCAATATAAGGGGACGGTAATTGCCGTGACGCATGATCGGTATTTCCTCGATAACGTGGCGGGATGGATTTTAGAACTGGACCGAGGGCAGGGAATGCCCTTTAAGGGGAACTATTCCTCTTGGCTTGAGCAGAAGAAAGATCGTTTGGCCAAAGAGGAAAAAACTGAGTCCAAACGTCAAAAGACTCTTGAGCGGGAGTTAGAATGGATTCGCATGTCGCCCAAAGGTCGGCAGGCCAAAGGCAAAGCCCGGATGTCTCGGTATGAGCAATTGGTCGGTGAGGAGCAGGCCAAACAGGCTGATGATTTAGAGCTTTATATTCCGTCTGGTCCTCGATTAGGTGATGTGGTGGTAGAAGTCGAGAATCTTGCGAAAAGCTATGGCGAAAATCTGCTGTTTGAAAATCTCTCGTTTTCATTGCCCAAAGGTGGAATCGTCGGCGTGATTGGCCCGAACGGTGCTGGGAAATCCACCTTGTTTAAGATGATTGCTGGGCAGGTAAAGCCGGATTCAGGGACATTGGTTCTTGGCGAAACGGTGAAGCTTGGTTATGTGGATCAAAATCGAATGATCAATGATGCCTTGAATGTGTGGGAATGTATTTCGGATGGCCAAGAAACTGTGATGCTAGGAAAAGTCGAGGTCAATTCGCGTGGCTATGTTTCCCGGTTCAATTTCTCTGGGTCTGATCAGCAAAAAAAGGTGAAGGATTTATCGGGTGGAGAGCGAAATCGTGTGCATCTCGCGCGCATGCTGAAAGAGGGTGGGAATGTGTTGTTGCTCGATGAGCCCACTAATGATCTTGATGTTAATACCTTGCGAGCGCTTGAAGAAGGCTTGGAGCAATTTGGTGGTTGTGCTGTGGTGAGTAGTCATGATCGATGGTTCTTGGATCGCATTGCCACGCATATTTTAGCGTTTGAGGGCAATAGCCAAGTGGTTTGGTTTGAAGGCAACTATACCGAGTATGAAGCCCATCGGAAAAAACGATTGGGAAAAGCGGCTGAGCGCCCGCATCAAATCCGTTATCGGAAACTCACGAAAACATAACCAGACCATATGCCGACTGAAAATCCTCAACCTTCCACAGATCCAATGTCCTCCTCCCCTAAAGTACCTGCCTCCCACCAATCGGGATCGGTGATGATCGCGAGAATCGTCGGTATTCTGTGTGTGGCCGGAGGGTTTATTTTGGGAATTCATGGGCTGGATCAGCCTGATTCGCTGATGCTTCCCACTGCGTTGGGGATGATCATCGCAGGTTTGGTTGCCCAAGTGTTTGCGCTAACCAGATCATGGTATCTGTATTCTCAGCGGAATATGTAAGTTCCTAATATGTTGAATGGGACTGGTGAAGATAACGTTATGACCTATCGATTTCTTCTGCTTGCTATAGGTTTGAGTTGTCTCATGATGGGCTGTGCGCCATGGCGTGATAACTATTTTGATAACGGGGTTGGTGCGCTGACTCAGCCCGATGTCAAAGAGAAGTTAGGAAAACCGCATATTGTGAACGCTCCTCTACTCTCAGATAAGACCACCTGGATGTATCGATATATCCTGACTGAAAGCGACCTGGATCCTTGGGGAATTAAAACGGTTGGAAAGCAAGCGGGAAGCGTCTTGGGTGGGTCTGAGGGGACATTACGCGAAAAAGTCTACTGTTATGTGTATGTCTTGACCTTTGATAAGGAGGCGGTGCTTCGCAAGTGGAGTCGTGAGCTCTGTCAGGTTCCGGTTCCTCCCAATCCTTTTGAGCAAGGGCTTTCTGGAAAATTGAGACTTCCTTCACGGATACAAGAAAATCTGGATAGGCCTGTGTAGCCGAGGCTTCCCTTCTAAACTGAACTGATCAAAGGGCATGTTCTATGGGTGTTTTTACAAGTGGCGCATTTCTTCAACAATGCTTTTCAGTGCACCCTCTCACCCTCCTCTTGAAGCTGGTCACTCCACCTAGCCTCGTTGGTATTGTCTGCACAAATTGCCGGATGAAGCATCGGTTGACTGTTCGGAAGGTGGTGCTCCACGACCGGGAAAAAGAGGAAACGCAGGACGTGGGGATGGTGTCTTTTCAGCATTGTTCACAAACTCACCCTGAAGAAGTGCGAATTTCATTGGTGGATGTGGTCAAGGATGTTGCTGAATTTCGGTGCCGCACGTGCCGTCGCACCTATCTTCTTGAGGTCGGAATGATTGAAACGCACCAATCGTGACGAAAACAGACACCCTCTATTTGTAAAAACGAATGCATGATGTGTGAGAGGTGAGAAGTCAGAGGAGTTGGCAACACGGCCACATCAGGCATCCCTAATGTGGCCGTGCAAAAAGTGGAATACTTAGCGGTTTGGCTGAGGCGTATATCGCAGGTAGGGTTTGACCACTCGATGGCCTTTAGGAAACAGATTGGGAATGTCCGCATCAGTCACAGCGGGAGTAATGATGCAATCTTCTCCATCTTTCCAGTTGGCCGGTGTGGCCACTTTGAATTTTGCCGTGAGTTGTAGCGAATCGACCACTCTCAGAATTTCCTGAAAATTTCGACCTGTTGATGCGGGATAGGTCAACATCAACTTCACTTTTTTATCAGGCCCAATAATAAAGACCGAACGGACCGTCATGTTATCTAATGCATTAGGGTGGATCATGTCATAGAGGTTGGCTACCTTCTTTTCTGGATCGGCAATGATCGGATACCTGACTGTGCAGCTTTGCGTCTCATTAATATCCTTGATCCAGCCTTTATGCGAGTCGATGGGATCGACGCTGACGGCCAATACTTTCACGTTGCGTTTTTTGAACTCTTCGGTAATTTTGGCCATAGCGCCCAGTTCGGTCGTGCACACAGGGGTGAAATCTTTGGGGTGTGAAAAGAGAATGCCCCATCCGTCACCAAGCCATTCATGAAAATTCACAGTTCCTTCAGTCGTTTCTGCGGTGAAATTTGGTGCTTCATCTCCAAGGCGTAATCCCATCATGTCCCTCTTTTCTGTTATGAATTCAATGAATAAGATATCTCTCGGTCAGAATTGCCCATTGAGAACCATTCCGGATCAGGTGCCGACTTTGTTATTCTCAAGCGCGTTTGACCACAAAGAAGTCTAAGGCAGTTCCCGTGAGATGGTCAATATCATAGGGGAAGAAGGATGGTAAATGACCCTGGATTTTCAATGATGCCATTCGTGCTCTTTATTTATAGGAGGGACAGATAAGGTATGACCGAATCCTCATTACAAGTTGCGGTGATTATGGGCAGCAAATCTGATTGGGAGACCATGCGGGCAACCAGTGAGACGTTGACCATGCTTGATATTGCCCATGAATGCAAGGTGCTGTCCGCTCACCGAGCTCCTGATGCGTTGGTTGAATATATCGCTCAAGCTGAAACCCGAGGGGTTCAGGTTTTTATCGCAGCTGCCGGAGGCGCGGCGCATTTAGGTGGGGTCATCGCAGCAAAAACTCAAATACCCGTCTTAGGAGTGCCGATGCAATCCAAAGCTTTGCAGGGGCTCGATTCACTTTTGTCTATTGTGCAAATGCCTAAAGGCATTCCAGTCGGTTGCCTGGCGATAGGAAGTGCTGGTGCTGTGAATGCGGCGTTGCTTGCGGCCGCTATTCTGGCTTTAGCCGACACCGATCTGGCTCATCGGTTGCGAGCCTATCGAGAAGAACAAACCCGAGCAGTCTTAGCCGACCAGCTATAACGAGTTCGAAGTGTACGAGTCTGGCCTTTATAGACTCTTTATACCCCTGGTTTGCTGAGACGGTTGCTAGGCTGATTCTCCAGGGTCTGGCTTAATCAGCTCAAAACGAGGGACGATGTTCCCTCCTACCTCCACCTGTCCACAAAACATCTCTAAGGGTCTGACCCACCAGCCACATTCCCCGTAGAGGGCTTGGTACACGACCAAGTCCTCTTCCGTTTCAGAATGTTTGGCGACACCAAGGACTTGATAGGTGTTGCCTTTGTAATGACGATACGTTCCTGTTTCAATCATAATTCTCTCCGGCTGAAGGAATCTTTTTTCGAATAAACTGCCCTTTCTGACTCATGTAACTCATTCTATGCGTGTGGGTGCTGTTGGCGGTAGCCGTGGAGAGCAATGCTGCTGGCTACGGTGGCATTCAATGGGATGGCAGTATGAATTTGGGAGATGCTGAATCGTTGCGAATATGGCAAGGAGGGAATCCCCATGCCTTCTTCGCCGATAAGCAAGCGGACGTGTTGTGGCCAGGCGAGTGTGGCAATATCCTCGCCTTCCATGTCCAATGGGATAATCCATTTCAAGCGTTCCGGCTTCGCTAATTCAGAAATCGAACACCCTTGGCTGAGTGATTGGACAAAGACGGCCCCGCTGCTGGCTCGAATGACCTTAGGATGAAAAGGGTGCACGGCTTCACGAAGTAGGATGACTGTGCGTACGCCGAATGCTCGACAAGAACGAAGGAGCGCACCTAAGTTTCCTGGGTCACCGATGGGGCAGAGAATTTCGAGACCCAGGGGAGGTTGCGTCAGGTCGAATGGTGGAATTGTGGGATTGGTACAGACAACCAAGGGGGCTTGGGTGCCGAAGACATCTAATTCATTAAAAAGTTCCTTGCTCAGAGCAAAGCTCTTCTCTCGAGACGAATCATCTTCGATGTTCTCGTAGGAAAGAGGGAACAAAATTTCACAGATGGATGTGTGGGTATCTTGTGTGATTTCTTCCCTCAGTTTTGTTCCAGAGACTAGGCATTGTGCGTGGGTTTTGCTCCCTTGTGATTCCAGCAACGAGACCCAGCGTTTAAACTGAGGGTTATGCCGGCTGGAAATGAGTTGAGGTCGGATCATTGGCAGTTAACAGGGGAATGATGCTGGTGAGATCGATTCCTTTATGCAGCCAGAATTCACAGCATTGATTCCTCGAAGTGATGAACGATTCTAATCTTACCAAATATGGCTTAAGAGACCTACAGAAATAGCCGAAAAAGGAACAAAACAGCTGCTCCGCCCCCTCTCTTTATGTGGGGGCGAGTCGGGGTATTCAAAATCGTCCATCTGCAAGATTTACCAGCCAATTCGTGTTAGAGGAGATATGTATGCTTGGATCCTGGTCAGGGGCGAAATCTGATCCGAAAGGGCAGGAAACAATGAGTGTGCCACAGTCACAAGAGGCCAATGGAATGGCTGAAGCAGAAGATCATGAAAAGGCCCTAGAGTCGTTGGGCAGGATTCTGCGTTGTCTTGGGCGACATTCGTTTGATCTGGAAGAACGTTCGGAAGAAGAGATTGAAAAGGAATTTGAACGATGGGCCATGCATGTGCTCGTGGGCGTGTCAATTCGTGATGAAGAGGACGGGAGTGAGGAAGGTGTCATACGACGAGACTGGGGTGAACTCACTACGTTTGTGAATCGGCATCGCCAGCAGGAAAAGAATTATGTCAATCGTAATCTGCAGGATGTGCGAAACGTGCTATGGGAATTTACAAACACGGTGGGACGAGCCATTGTGGAAGATCAGGAATCGGATCAACAAGTTGATCATTACCTTGTTCAATTACGAGCGGCGACTGAAGGTGGTTCGTTTAGTGAAGTAAAAAAAGCCCTGCTTTCCGTCATTCAAGGCATGAATTCTGTGATTGATGAGCGCAAAAAACGTCAACAAAATCGGGTCAAACAACTCGGTGAAAAATTACGTGCTGTGGAAAAGGAATTAGGGAGTGCTCGAAAAGAAATGGTGTTGGATCCACTGACGCGGCTGTATAACCGTGGGGCTTTGGATTTACAGTTGGAGCGTACGGTGAACGTGAGTTTCTTTTCAGAAACTCCAGCATGCGTCTTCATGGTCGATATCGACCACTTTAAACAGATTAATGATACACATGGCCATCCGGCAGGAGATGCCGTCATTCAACAGCTTGCTGATCGTCTCGTGTCGACCTTTCCACGAAAGACAGACTTTGTGGCACGCTATGGAGGTGAAGAATTTTGTGTGTTGCTCCCAGGGGCTAACCTTGAACTGTGTCAGCGTTTAGGAGACCGCCTTTTGGAAACGGTGAGGCGTGAACCGTTTCGTTACCAAGAAATCAGTATCCCTGTCACTGTGTCGATTGGTTTGGGTGAACTTATGCCAGGAGAAACCGTCTCGACCTGGTTGGGGCGCACCGACCAGGCCTTGTACCGAGCGAAGGAAAGTGGACGGAATCAATTATGCACCGCGTTAGCATCGGTAGGAGCGTCATCGGACACCGCTAGCTAGCAATGCTGTGGGTGTTTTTTAAAAGCGAAGGCTTTTAGGTTGCATGAGGTTGGGTTGTTGGCGTGAGGTGTTTAAGCGCCAAGTGGTGCACGTGAGTGATCTCTTCAAAGTTTCCCAATCGCGTATGGAAGAAGCTGGCGATTTGGGGAATGCCTGCCATGATCTCATCCAAAATGGGTTCCCAATCATCTGGTTGGATTGTCAGCCGTCCTTGGCTTTTCTCACGAACAAGGGCAATAGCTGTTTCTGTGTGGGGTGTCATCCACATATCGGCCACGACACTGGAGAGCGAGACGACATCTACCAGTGATTGAAAATCTAGCGGGGTTTCAAATAATTCTGGGGTGTGACTATAGAGAATAGCCACCTGAAATTCTTCTGGTAGTTCCCATTGTTGTGCGAGCCAGGCACCAACTTGCGAATGGTCGACGCCGAGATGTTCTAGCTCAAGCCCATATAACTCGGCATGACTCTCAAGGATATGTCCCTGTAAAGCCATGAGTTCTCCTGAGGCCACTTCGTTGAGGGCCAATATCCCAATGTCTTGTAGGAGAGCGGCGATGAACATGAGTTCCGTATCGGCATGGCCAAAATATTTTCCAATGGCCCGGGCCGCCATGCTGGCAAAAATTGACCGTCGCCAAAATTGTACATGATCGAAACCTGTCGTGGATGTGTCTTTGATGTCTTTTATGAGACGGTAAAAACAAAACGACAGTGCGAGGTTGGCAATTGTGGTAAATCCAAGGAGATTCACCCCTTGTAAGATACTCGTGACCTTGTGGCGAGCCCCTCCATAATAGGCTGAATTGGCCATGAATAAAATTTGCGCCGCCATCCCCGGATCTTGAGCAATCACGTCGGCAAGTTTTGAGGCTTCGGTATCCTCGTCTTGGCACATCTTGAGAATTCTTGAGGCTAACGGAGACAATATCGGGAGAGACTTACAGCCTTTGATTTTCTCAAAAATCGTCTCCGTTTCTTCGCTTTGCTCTATGTCAAATGGGAGTGACAGTTGCATGAACATGTCCTTGGCAAATGAGGGTAATCAGTGACGATCAAAAAAACCTAGTGTTCTCTCATGATCCTTCTCTCCTGTTTCGGTACAAACCGTTCTGAGCTTAAGAGGGATCTTGCTGCTCCTGTGGGTGGAATGCCATCATCAGCACGTCTTGGCCATGGCATATGGAGACAATCGATCGAAAAGGACTTTTCCAGGCAGTGCCCCATACCATTATTTGGTGGGTGAGTACAGATACTCGATCTCCAGCTGAAAGGCGAGGGGTGGGGCAGAAAACCCTCTGAATTCTTCATACGACGCATTCGTGACGGCATACCAGCGCCAGTCTGGAACGGGGCCATAGGTCAGCGTGGCGTCGGCTTTTACCCTTCCACACGAATCGTTTGCGTGGGTATTTGATAATCTAGTCGAGAGCTGACAAAGGTGATTCTGCTGCTGCTGAGACTAACTGTTGGAGACACCTGAATGGTCAGCCCTAACCCACTCCGCCATTTGGGACGATTTCTCAACGCGTCTCCCGTTTCGGTCACGTGGGTGCTCAAATTAGGTCAGATTCGCCCGGAATGTGACCGGGGCTTGGGGTGAGAGTTGCAGGGATGACTCCCATCCCTTCGTGATGGCCGAATCCAGCTCGTTGGTCCGTGGAATCGTTTAGGGGGATTCCATCCAACATGATTAATGTAAAATTGGGATCGGCACCTCGAAGATAGATCGAACTGATTCCTCCACGACCTCCCATTTCATCCAGATGAATCCCGTGGACTTGTTGAAGAATACTGGAGAGGCGATTGGGTTGAAACGGAGAATAGTCGTGATGATCGTCAATCGTATGACTTTGAGTCGAACGATGAACCCGAGTAGGATGTGCGGATCCTGTCACGATAATCGGATCAAGTGTGGCAATGGCCGTTTCACCGGCCTGAACGAGTGGTATCCTGAGTGAGTTTATGCTAAAGGGCAAAGAGAAAAAAACGAAAAAACGATGAAGGGCCTCTTGTGTAATGGCATGAAGGTTTCAATCGTTCAGTTTCGTTGCGGTCGATAAAACGGCCGTGGGATTGTACTGAATGTGGTGCGTAACCTGTAATCTTCAATTTCTTCCCTGATTAATTTCTCCTTCAATCCAAAACTCGTTATGCCTCAACAAGAATTTCGAACGAAACCTTTGGTGACTTCTGCGATGCCCTTCGGTGTGTTCCATCTCGTCGCCAATGAGGGAGCAGAGCGATTTAGCTACTATGGCATGCGGGCAATTCTCGTCGTGTTTATGACCAGTATGCTTATGAATGCTC
>JAQBGS010000435.1:0-2838 GCA_032128535.1 Nitrospirota bacterium | reverse complement strand
GGCATACACCCGCCAAGGAAGATATCCATGCAAGCCTGCCAGAGTTGATTGAGCAATCAAGTGAACACTTTGCCAGCATTAAACATGTCAATCTGGATAACCTCATGAAACGCATCGGTGATTGTCGCCTGATATTGCTGGGTGAGGCCTCACATGGCACCGCCGAGTTCTACGATATGCGGGCGCGAATCACGCGGGAATTAATCGAAAAGAAAGGCGTCAATATTATTGCTGTAGAAGCCGACTGGCCCGATGCGACCTATATTGATCGCTATATTCATGGTTTCTCGCCTGATCCATTCCTGAAAAGTCAGCCATTTTCCCGCTTCCCCACCTGGATGTGGGCCAATCATTCTGTGCTGAATTTTATCTCTTGGTTGAAAGCCCATAACGAGACCGTAAAGGATCCTGAACAGCAGGTGGGCTTTTACGGCTTGGATCTGTATAGCTTGTACAGCTCCATTGAAGTCGTGCTGGATTATCTGGAAAAAGTCGACCCTCAAACAGCAGAAGTAGCACGGTTACGCTATGGATGCCTGATGCCATGGTCCAGTGATCCTGCGATGTATGGTCGCGTCACCATCACCAAGCAGTACCGGGAATGTGAGGCTGAAGTATTGGCGACGCTGAAGGATTTGCACAATAAGCGCATGGAATATTCCAGAGCAGACGGAGAACGCTTTTTCGACGCAGAACAAAATGCTCGCGTAGTCAGTAATGCTGAACGCTATTATCGCACCATGTACTTCGCTGAGAATAACTCCTGGAACCAACGTGACCAGCACATGTTTGAAACCTTACAGTCTGTTCTCAAATTCAGAGGCCCAGATGCCAAGGCCGTGATCTGGGAACATAACTCACATATCGGGGATGCACGAGCCACGGAGATGAGTGCTCGTGGTGAGTTGAATGTCGGGCAACTTGTGCGGCAGGAATATGGAAATACGGCCTATCTAATTGGCTTTGGCACCGACCATGGGACGGTTGCCGCTGCCTCTGAATGGGGTGGTCCGATGGAAATCAAGAAAGTTCAGCCATCGCACAGAGACAGTTATGAGCATCTGTGTCATGAAGTTGCGACCGATAATTTTCTGCTGCCTCTCAGGGAACCACTCAAGGAAATTACCCGCGAGAAACTGCTTCAAGAGCGTTTGGAACGGGCTATTGGTGTGATCTATCGACCTGAAACCGAGTTGCTGAGCCATTATTTTTATGCCTCATTACCTCACCAATTTGATGAATATATCTGGTTTGATGAAACGCGGGCAGTTGAAGCAATTTCCAGAGAGACGATCAAAAATATTCCAGATACCTTCCCGTTTGGGTTGTAACTGCCAGGGAAATGGAACCCAGCCATGCAACAGACCACCATCCATGCTCGCACGATCATGCAAGACTTCACCCCGGACAACGCTGTGCACTCACATTTTTTCCCCAAGAAGACTCGCCCCTTTTACAGTTTGAAAAGTTCAGCAAACGTGATACAAACTTACTGCGGCACATTCTTGAATTACCTCAGTCGCCATATTCCAAGAGAACACCGGCAAACGTTCTAAAGATTCACAAACTTTTCCAATCATGCGGAGGTCCCCATGCCTAATTCCGTCCACCTTGCCAAGTATTACAAAATGATGGTTCCCCATAAAGCGGGACAAGGAATCAAGCTCTTGGAGCACTTACAGCAGTCCGAGGTCAACCTGTTGGCCTTTCTTGCTTTTCCGGGAAAAAACGGGAAAGCCCAAGTCGACTGTGTGCCCGTCGACCCTGCCAAGTTTACGGCCGCCGCCAAAAAGGCCAAATGGAACATCAAAGGCCCCAAAGCCTGTTTTGTCATAGATGATAAGGATCAAGTGGGCGTCTTTATTCCCTATGCCGCGAAACTCGTGAAAGCGAAAATCAACATACGGGCGGCCGCGGCCGTGCGAGGTGGCGCGGGACGCTGCGGGGCCATTTTGTGGGTCAAACAAAAGGATGTAAAAAAAGCCGCCAAAGCCCTCGGCGCTGAGTGATCCCTATCGAAGTACCAGATACCCATCCGGCGCTAGGCTGGTGGCCAGCATGATGGTGTTAATATCACGGTGGGCGGTCCAGCTCTGACTCTGTTGATTGCTCGGCTCAAGCCAGAAGGTTTCGATGAGTTCGTTCAACGGAAGTAATCGTGCCAGGCCTGACAGCCTGGCATGCAACTCGTGCTGGTTTGAGAAATTCTCCGGATACTGTTCGATGGTTCTCTGCATCTTTAAAATGGCATGGAGGCCGATAGATAACCCTAACTCGCGAAATGCCAGACGGTAATCAGCGGAAGCATTCAGAGGATGGCTCCGGACAAAATTCTCAAGGCCGATCTCAGCATCTCGCAAGAGCGAGACCAATCGATCTGATTCGCGCAAATTGGTACTGATCATTAATTGTGTCAGCCTGTAGGCATCGGACAGAAGTCCACCGATTCCCAATGGATCTTCCGTCGTCCAAATCATGCCTTCACACATCGCGGTCATCTCCGCAATCTCTGACCCAAGAAGGCTGTCTGCGTGGGAGGCATCCAATTTCACAGCCGTCGCCCGAAGTTGCTGATAGGTGAGCACCCCATCGAGTGGATCGTGCTGACCCATGGACGCGACCAAGGGATAGGAGAGATCGATACTCATCTTCCAATACATGCGCTTGAGGCCACCGCCCCGGGGTGTATAGGTGAAACGGGTATGGACGCTCTTCGCCAGCTCTAAAGCCCACTGGTTATAGACTGAATCTTCCGTCGCTCGTGCAAGACAATTGAGTGCGTGCATCCACTTGGTCAGATAATGAAAATACTGACCATCCCGCTCCCATTCTAAATGT
>JAQBGS010000434.1:0-4561 GCA_032128535.1 Nitrospirota bacterium | reverse complement strand
TTCAAGAAGTTTGGCTTTCATTTCAGCAACAGTCGGAACCTGGGGAGATTTGCCATCAGAGCCAGGCTCCTGAGCATTAGGCGTTCCTTCCACCTTGGATATCGCCGATGCAACGAATTTCTTCACATAGAGTTGCATGAGATACTGGGCTTCCTCCTCGTTGGTTAATTCTAATAATTCCATCGAGACAGAAGCTTGATCACCAGACGGTGACTGTTGTACAAATTTGGCCTGTTTCAATTGGGTGAGAAGTTTAGCTTCTGCCAATGCCCTGCCGTCCACATTGGAATCGGCAGCACCCGTAATATCAAGTCGTAACCCTGGTCGCTCGGCTAGAGCTTTCCCCAAAGCGGTTAATTTTTCTTGTTCAGGGGGCGATAATTCATTGGCACCAGCCGGGAAAGCCACAAATTGGAGATCCTCAGAGTTGCCTCCTATCAGTCCCCCAACAATTGAAAACGGTGAGGTAGCCGCTTTGACAATCAGATTACCTAAAGCTTTCCAAATAATGCCTCCATAACTGAAGTCCGGATCATCGAGATTGCCACGGATTGGAAGGTCAATATCAATTTGTCCCTTCCGATCCTTTAATAAAGCCAGGGCGAGGGGAATCGGCAAAAAAGTGGCATCCGGACTCTCTACCCTGTTACCCATGGTAATTTGGTCCACCAAAACCTTGTTCTCCCCTACCAGCTCCTTTTCAGAAAGCTTATAGGCCAAATCCAGAGACAACTTGCCTTTTGTGATGGGGTACCCGGCAAATTTTCCGGAGTATGGCGAGACTGTAGTCAGAGCCAGATTTTTAAATGACACCCTCAAATCCGTATAGGCATCTTCGCTCAGCGGATTGATTTGTCCCTGAATTCGAAAGGGCGCATAACGATCGACTTTTCCGGCTAGATCAACATTTGCCTTGGCCAATTGCTCCGAAGACAGGCCCTTAATCGTTCCGGAAAACTCTTCTATCTTCGTCGTCACATGGGGCGCAATCGACCTATCAGCCAGCTGTAGCTGAAGATTATCAATCCGAACCGTATCAATCTGGACAAGGAGTGGAGGTGCAGAGGTCTCCTCGGTCACACGTTCTTCATCTTCGGTCGGTTGTTCATCAGCCTCCCCAGGTGGAGCGAGAAGACGTTTCATGTTAGAGCTTCCATCCTGATCAATCGAAAGCACCACCGAAGGTTTGACGAGCGCGACTTCTTGTAACTTTATTGATGTCGGCTCAACATTCAGCGATAGGCCTTTGAATGACAACGCGTCCCACTGAAGAAATGATTGAGAACTATTCGGAGCCACTAAAGCCAATTTTGATACGCCAATAGAACCAGCATACGTCACCATAGGTTCCGTTTTCGACGCGTTCTGATAGCGAGTCTTCCCCGTCAACGTCAACGCCCCACTACCGACAGTAAATTGCACAAAGGGGGCTAAGTAAGGTTCAAAGGGCATAAGAGGAATATCCGTGAGGGCAATATCCATCTCAACGGACAAGGGCTCAATGCTGACGGTGCCTTTCAAGTCGGCCTTACCCGTCTGATTCAACTGGAAAGAAAGGTCAATGGGAAGAGACTTATCCAATGTAGATGAAACCTGCGACGTATGGAAATGAAGCGCCCCAACCAACATACGTGCCGGGGTTTCCGGTTGTCGATCTTCCACATCAATTGTGAAATTACCTAAATCCAACTCCTCGACCAACACGTTCCACGGGGTTTCTGCCTTCCCCGAATCGGGCTCATCTGCTGGTGGAGATACAGTCGCAGACGAATCATTTGAAGATTCCACGGGTGCAAATAACGTTTGATAATTCATGGTGCCATCTTTATCGACCCATCCGATAAAGCGAGCATCCCGCGCCTTTACAGCAGAAATATTCACATCTTTTTTGAGGACGTCCACGGAAACATTCATGACTTCAAATAGGGGAATGGTAATCAGCGGATTGTTCATACCTTTTTCTTGTATCTGTAAATCGCGGACCGTCACATTCCCGCTATCAACCAAGACATCTACCCCTCGGTTTGTCGTCAATACATGATAGTGTCCTTTCACAGTGAGGAATCCTTGAGGAATCTCCGCGTGGAACCGATCCTGCACATAGGACCAAAGCCTCCGTAATCTTAGATTTTCAAAGTACAAATTACATTCTGACTCAAAAGGTTCAAGCGTCAACGTACCTTCCCAGATTATTTTCTCACCTGGACCTCGCTCTGCTGACAACGAATAGGTGTTGGAGTGGCCTTCCTCCGTACTCAAGTCTTTCAGTGTGTAATTAATGGGCACAATATGTGCGACAAATGGAGTTGGAAGGGATTTATCCTGAAATTCAACCATCCCCTGGTGAATCTCAAAATTTTGAATAACCACTGGTGGCAATCCAGGAGGTTCCTTAGAGGAGACATCGGGAGACTGATCCTCATCAGCAGGACTACCCTCCTCGGGGAACTTGCCCAAGTCGACCAGATTCAATGACCCATCGGGACGGACTATCGCCAACCCGTAGGGCAACCAAAACTGAATCTGGGCAACCGTATAGGCCTGATTCTTTAAGGAAGACAACGCTTCAAAGTCCACAAACAACTCATCGAACCCAGCCAAAGGCGAACCATCGGCCTCCTGAATAGCAAAACCTTTGACCTTCAACTTAAAAAGAAAGGGATTGAACGCAGCCTCCTGAATAGACACGGGCCGATTCAATTTTTCAGTTAGGATAGGTGCCAGCTTGTTAGTGATCGCCCACGGCACTCCCCCAAAAGTCCAGAACCGTGTAAAGAAGAAACAGCCCCACAAGCACAAAAAGAACAATTTTCAGACTTTTAGCCATGAATTAAGAAGCCAAGAAAAATCTAATTTCAGAAGAAATGGAGGATCGACCACACACAAACATTGCCAAGGGACCACGATAAGACAAGCCATGATACCGCTCCACCACAATCAGAGCTAGCCCTCTTAATGGGTCGGTAAATGAAAAATGCTCCACCTTCTTTCCCTATTTTTGGGAAAGCCGAAGCAATCCTCTAGTACAAAGCTTTACCCCGGTAAGCCTGGAATCGATCCTGCCTCCTCCACTGTAAAATCCTCACATAAGGACTCTGGAGGCAAAGGTACGAGAGTTAGGTGCAATTTTTCGACATCTGGACTTCACCTTGCGCTCTCTAATGTTGTCCTTGTCTTGCTTGACAGTGGACAAGAGCCTTCTCTATTGTCTTGAGTTTGCTTAAAATAGCATCTTTACTATAGGACCGCCTTCCGTGTTTACGACACTGACAGAAAAAATCGAGAACGTTTTCAAGCAGTTACGCGGCCAAGCCGTGTTAACTGAACAAAATATTACCGACGCATTGAAAGAGGTGCGGCTGGCCCTGTTGGAAGCCGACGTCAACTTTAAGATCGTTAAAGACTTTATCGAGAAGGTCCGGGAGAAAGCCGTTGGTCAGGATGTGCTGAAAAGCCTGACCCCGGCCCATCAAGTGGTTAAGGTCGTGTGGGAAGAATTGCGCGACCTTTTGGGTCATGAGCAAAGTGCCCTACATCTGTCTTCCCAGCCTCCGACAATCATTATGATGGTGGGACTTCAAGGGTCAGGGAAAACCACCACCACCGGTAAACTCGCTAACTATTTTAAAACAGACGGAAAACGTGTCCTACTTGTGGCAGCCGATCCCAGGCGGCCCGCCGCTGGCGATCAATTAGCCTCGCTAGGGACCGACCTGGACGTCCCCGTTCATCGTGGAACGAATGAGGGGCAACCTGGCGCACAAGCTGTCCAAACCTGCAAGGATGGTGTCGCACGTGCCCGCGAGCATGGCTACGATGTGGTGCTGCTTGATACAGGTGGGCGCCTGCATATCGATGAAGAATTGATGCAGGAGTTGGTGGATATCCAAACCGGTGTCCAACCGCAGGAAATGCTGTTGGTGGCCGATTCCATGACCGGCCAGGAGGCCGTGTCTGTTGCGGAACGCTTTAATGAAACCCTAGGGCTGACCGGGATCATTCTTACGAAGGTCGAGGGTGATGCGCGCGGTGGAGCCGTCTTGTCCATCCGGGCGGCAACCGGAAAGCCGATTAAATTTTTAGGCGTGGGTGAAAAGCTCGATGCGTTAGAGCCATTTTTCCCCGACCGTATGGCCTCGCGCATTTTGGGTATGGGCGATGTGTTGACCTTGATCGAAAAAGCCCAGGAGAACTTTTCACAAGAACAGGCGCAGGCATTGCAAAAAAAGGTTTCCAGTAATACCCTGACGTTGGAGGATTTTCGGGACCAAATTCAGCAAGTGAATAAACTGGGATCATTCGACCAGATTCTTGACATGCTACCCGGTGGCCAGAAAATCAAGAATATGATGGGCTCCAGTGGCGCCGGCAATGCCGTCGCCCCCGAGAAAGAGATGAAACGGGTGGTGGCCATCATTGATTCCATGACGCCCAAAGAGCGGCGGGCATACGATTCTGAATGGAAATCGCAAAAAACGGATCGCGAAGGGCAGCGGAACCTCTGTTCCTGAGATCAATCGGTTAATCAAACAATTCTTGGATGCTCGCCGCATGATGAAAT
>JAQBGS010000433.1:0-2918 GCA_032128535.1 Nitrospirota bacterium | reverse complement strand
CGTCTCGTGTTGTGTGGCGCGGTTGGGAATGTGGAACCAGGGGAAATAACCCGGCGGAGCTTCTTCCGGCGGTCCCTTGAAAGAAAACTCGGGAACCCCTTCGAGAGTGCACACGCGGAGGCGAGTCAAGACATTCGTGGTTAACCCCAATCGTTCTTTCTTGCTCAGGTTGGCTGAAGGCTCTACGCCTTTTCGAAAATAGATGGATGGCAAGACATCTTGGAAGTTGTCATGCTGCAACGCTGCCTCGACTTCCCGTGCCAATGCCGTTGCCTGATCAATCGACCATGATGGCAACATCCCGGCATGAATCATCACAAAGCCATTTTCGGCATGGAGGAGTGGACGAAATCGTAACCAATGCAGCAATTCGTCGGCGTCGGGGGCCGATAAGATTGGCTGCAACGTGTCTTTCCGTCCTGGCTGGGTTATCTGGCTCCAGAGCGCGAGAAGATGAATATCATGATTTCCCAAAACTGTCACGGCTGAGGGACCCAGTTGTTTCACAAAACGCAACACGTCCAGGGAGTGTGGGCCACGATTCACCAAATCTCCCACGAACCACAAACGGTCTTGAGTCTGATCAAATTTGATGTGATCCAGTAGGCGCCGCAAGGGGTTCATGCATCCTTGAATGTCGCCAATTGCGTAAGTTGCCATTATTTCATTGTCCCACTTATGCTGGTGCCGAGATTGAGCAGAACAGCAAATTGTACCTGAAGTTCCATCCAGCACAACATGGCCACAGCATTGGGTGAATCACCGCTGTTGAAACAAGAGACGCATGTTTGAAAGTCTGTTTGTCTTCCAACCCTCGCCCTGGGAGGACCGCAATTGGGCGCAGCTCAGTGGGTTGCCCCTAGAGGAGGTATGGATTCCAGTCGATGAAGTGGTGACGGTGTTTGGGTGGTTTATCGATGCCGGGCCGAACCGCCCCGTTCTGCTGTGGTGTCATGGCAATGCGGGCAATGTCAGCCATCGTTTAGAAAATATTCGGCGGTTGTCTCAACGTGGCATTTCGGTCTTGATCTTTGATTACCGAGGGTATGGACGAAGCACAGGAATGCCCTCGGAGGCCGGACTGTACCAAGACGCGCTGGCGAGCTATGACTATCTGATTCATCATCGGCGGATTTCACCTGAGCGCCTCATCCTCTTTGGGCGGTCGTTAGGCGCGGCGGTAGCCGGAGAAGTCGCCGTTCAGCGCCCGTCAGCCGGGTTGATTGTGGAAGGAGCGTTTCCCTCTATTCAGGCCATGTCCGACCACCATTATTTTGGGTTGCCGGCTCGATGGGTGATGGATCTAGACTTCAATCTTGCGCAAAAAGTTCGTGCCCTGCACGTTCCCTTGTTAGTCATCCATGGGGAACAGGATTCAATTGTGCCGATACCGTTGGGGAGGCAGGTATTTGATGCGGCACATGAGCCGAAACAGTGGTACGCCGTTTCAGGAGCTGAGCACAATGATGTGCCGTTTGTTGGCGGAGAATCCTATTTTCGAGAGATTGACACGTTCCTTCAACGTGTTCTTTCAAAACATAGGTAAGTATCCCAAAGGTTTTCAGGTCGTGGCTTGACCCGCTGTTCTGGGTCTGGCTACGCTACGATTCTCCCGTTGTTCTTTGGTTCATCAGTCCTCATGGATTCGCCACCCCATCTCCATCAAATAAATGCTTCAAAGGGCGGACTTCCAAAATTACCATTGATGGAAGCCTGGGTGTCTACCGAAGGGCTACGTGGGGACGGACATCGCAATACCGTTCTCTATGGTGGACCCGATCGCGCGATTTGTCTCTTTTCTTTGGAAGTGATTGACGCATTACAGCGAGAAGGACATACGATTTATCCAGGAGCCTCTGGAGAAAATTTCACTCTGGCCGGTTTGGAATGGGTGCATCTTCAACCGGGGGATCATCTGAAAGTGGGAGAAGAGGTTCGCCTTGAGATCACCAGTTTTTGTGAGCCCTGTCGACGGAATGCGCAGTGGTTTCACAAGGGAGAGTATGCCCGTATCGCGCAGGAACAGCATCCAGGGTGGAGCCGACTCTATGCTCGTGTGCTCACCGAAGGTCTCGTGCGGCAGGGTGACCCTGTTTGGGTAGAAACGCTATCTGAGAGGACTCTGAGATGATGAAACGTGTGCTCGAACCGGAAGTGATGGATGACCCTGAACAAGTACTGGCCTATGCCCAAGCCAACTTTGAACAAGAAAACCAAGGGTTCGTGGATCGGTTTTTTACGCTGTATCCTGATTTGGAGAACCCTCATATCGTGGACCTGGGTTGCGGCCCGGGAGATATTCCTCTTCGTGTCGCCCGCCGTCATCCCACGTGCAGAGTGACGGGTATTGATGCGTCTCAGCCGATGATTACCTATGCGGAACAAGCCGTGCAAAAGGCCGGCGTCCATGATCGCGTTCAGTTTCTCTGCCAACGTTTTCAAGACGTGAATCTGTCTCCTCCCGCCGATGCGATGATTTCCAATAGTTTAGTCCATCACGTGGCGAACCCCTTGCGGTTTTGGTATAGCCTTAAAACGTTGCTGAAGCCTGGTGCTCCTATTCTGGTTATGGATCTCCTTCGTCCCGAAAGTCCTGAAGCCGCACAGGCCATTGTCGATGAGCAGGCGGCTGATGAGCCGGAGCGGTTACGGCATGATTTCTTTCATTCCTTGTTGGCGGCATTTACGGAAGATGAAGTGGCGGCGCATTTGGCCGAACTCAATTTGAGTCGTTTACAGGTGGATGTACCGGATGATCGACATTGGATCGTTTTCGGGCGCGTGTATTAAAGCCTCGTGATCTTGACGGCCTACAGACCACCGTTTTAAAGTGCAGCCTCGGTTGGGGGATCGTCTAGGGGCAAGACATTAGATTTTGGTTCTAAGAACCCAGGTTCGATTCCTGGTCCCCCAGCCAT
>JAQBGS010000432.1:0-3102 GCA_032128535.1 Nitrospirota bacterium | reverse complement strand
CGCTTTATCCGCATAGATCGCTTTGAAGTGGGGACCTGTTGGCCTTTTGATTGTACTCGTTTGTACTGTACTCGGATCATCCGCCACCGCCTGCAACCCTGTTCGTACGATGTCGTTGGCCGGACCATTGGTCTTATCAATAGGCCACAGGCTCGCTAGCCGGTACTTCAGGCCGGTTCCCTTCCTTTCCACCTCAAGCCCTGCAAACTGCAGCATTTGAGCTGGAAGGGGAAGCTTGTCCTTCAGGGCCCAGTCTTCTGAAACCAGGTCTTTCCCATGATGCTGCATCCTTTCCACCACGAGTGAAGCATACAGGGTCCGGTCCGCTTCAATGATCGCATGGACATAGTCTGCAACCACCTCTGGCGCAACACAGGCCTCGCCACCCGCTTCTTTCGCTCCCGAGAAATCCACATAGGCGCCCAACACGATCCCAGCAAAAAGAGCTCGCCACAAGAAACCTGTTTTGCTCATGACAGCACCTCCTTTGTATGTACTCCCGCTAAAAAGTGAACGCCTCGCTCGGCAGGTGAGGAAGGGAATGTTCCTCACCACTCCGGGCTGGTCTTGGCTAATCCTCTCAGCTTGTGCACAAAACACGAAAGCCCTCCAGGCACAGTGGCCCGCAGGGCTTTCTCAGGAAGTCTTGATGTTAACAGGAAGTCGGATCGTGAATGTGGTCCCTTTTCCCTGCTCACTTTCTACGCTAATGGTCCCACCATGAGTATTCACAACATCCATGACAATTTTGGTCCCAAGCCCAGTCCCCCCAACCTTTCGGCTAATAGCCTCTGCGGTGAATAAACTGTCACGGATTTCAGGAGGCATTCCGATTCCTGTATCAGAGACCGATATCATCACGGTTGCATTATCTGATCCCACTTTACCAGCAACAGTGACTGATCCACCCACAGGGGTTTCAGGAATGGCGTTGTTGACGAGATTGTACAATGCGTTGAATAAACGATTCTCGTCAGCGTGAATAGGTGGAAGGGAGTCAAGTTCTTGTGTGTGCAAGGAGACCCCCTTTTCGATGCCATAGAGACGGAGGGATCCAAAGACCCCCTTCACTATTTGAGAAATCTGACACGGAGCAAAACGAGGCATACTGATCACCCCTTTGACGGTGTCGGCAATTTCCCGCACTCGATCGTGGATGCGACGGGTGTTATTAATGACCAGTTCGATGGCATCCATAGCAAAAACTCTGCTGGTTTCCACCTGATTTGGGTTCCCGTTGGGCAAGCTCGCAAAATGTTCCCGAAGCTCTTCCTCTAACAACGAGGCTCCACTAAGAACAGGCATGAGCATATTCTTCATATCGTGAGTAATGTCCCCAAGCACTCGTGTCACTTCAGCCAGTTTCGCTTCTTCCAACAATTGTTTGGCTATTCGATTTCGCTCGGTGACATCTCGGAAGGTCACCACAGCCCCGGTCAATTGCCCATCATCCCAAATTGGCGTACTGGTATATTCGGCAGGAAATCTGGTACCGTCTTTTCGCCATAGCATCTCACCGTCAACATGATGGACAATTCCATCCTTCAACGTGGCACACATCGGACATATTGCTTGGCCGTCGAAAGAATCATCAGAGTTTGGACGGTGCACGCTCGTATGTAAGGAAACCCCAATGAGTTCCTCAACTTCATACCCCAGTACCTTGGCCCCAGCTGGATTGCCAAAAATTATTTTGCATTCTAGGTCCAACCCATAAATGCCCTCTCCGGCTGATGCCAGAATTTGTTCGCTGCGTCTCGCGACCTTCAGGTGTGCTTCCTTGGCAATCTCACGTTCAATGGCTGTTGTGATGCGGTCTGCCACCATCCCAAGGCTTTCTAACGTGAACGGTGTTAATGGGTGCCGAGAAAACATTGCCATGACACCTATGATCTCTTGATTTCTCACCAGTGGATACCCCGCGAAGGCTATGAGTCCCTCTCGCCTAGCCCACTCTTGTTCTGGCACACGGGGGTCTCCGATGACCGCGTTTGTCAAATGTGGCTTCCTCTCACTTGCAATTTTACCGATTTTGAGATGGCCAACCGGCACACGGGAATGCGATCCGTTTAAGTGAGTATAAAGCCCGGCACTGGCCTGCAACTCTAGTATTTGTTCCGTAGAATTGAGCGTCCAGATACGAGCGAAGGCTGCATCGAGATGCTGGACCAACGCTTCGGTGCAGCCCTGCAAGAGGGCTCGAAGTTCTTGGTTCTGATTGAGTACCCGCCCCACCTCCGCGTCCAACGCCAGGATGCGGTTCCGGTCTGACAGCGCCAACTCTCCCTGCTTGCGTTCGGTAATGTCCCGTCCCACCAATAGCCGCCCGACCACTATTTTGTTTTCCGTCACATCGGTCACATTCGCGTCAACCCACCTTAAGGAACCGTCTGGAAGGATTACCTCAAATTCTACCCTCGAAGGCACAGCTTTTCCCTCACGAACTCGCCCAAGACGTGATTCGGCCAAGACTGCAGCTTTCGGTGAGAGGCATTCCATGAGCGAACGACCAACAATCTCCTCTGATGGGCGGCCAAGAAGGATGGACCCTTGTTGATTGGTCCAAAGAACCACACCCGATAAATCTCCATAAATCACCGCGTCGCTGATATTGTCGAGGGTCAATTGGAAACGATCCTCGCTCTGCTGCAAGGCCCGTTCGGCCTGCTTTCGCTCGGAGAGGTCACGGATAATCCCGCAATAAAATGTTTCATCCGTTTCCACCGAACAAGAGAGAGACAGTTCGATAGGAAACTCTTCTCCTCCTTTTTTCAGGCCGTGAAGTTCTACTGTTTTCCCAACGACCCGAGTCTCCTTAGTTGACCTGACTCGCTCCAGGCCTTGTTGATGTGCTTGGCGGTACCGTGCAGGCATAATAAGGGTGAGGGGGTTGCCAACGATTTCTTCAGCAGCATAGCCAAACATACGTTCTGCAGCCTTGTTCCAGGACAAGATATTTCCCTCAAGATCCCCTAAAATGATCGCATCGCCAGCAGCCTCCACGATAGACCTATACCGCTCTCCACTCGCAATTAACCCTCTAGCAGTATTCGCAGCTATTCGTCTCCTGGATTTCACCTCAAAGGCTCGCTGAATGATCAC
>JAQBGS010000431.1:0-2875 GCA_032128535.1 Nitrospirota bacterium | reverse complement strand
CGCTGGAGGGATTGCTTCGTAGGGCCCAGCGGGTGCCGTTATATTCTTTCCAGGCGGTTAATGATAAGGCATATTCAAAAAACCTAGACAATGTCTTAAGCGAAATGGGCTGTGGTGGAATAGAGGGAAAATTAAACAGCTTCTCATAGGAGGGCGAAAATGGTTCTTCGTCTAGCTGGAGAAGCGGTAAGGAAATGAGGGGCGCCCCGTGAAATCGACGAAAGGGATCGGGCTGATTGGCCCAATCCAAATAGCCTAATGATTTGGCAAAACGATTGAATTCATGCTTGGTCTGCCGGTGATAGTCCTTGACTTGCTGGAGAGCAGTTGGTGTTTGCGTCTTGTCATCGTCGGGCTTCATGCCCGTTAGGGTAACATAGACAGTAGGCAGGAAGTGAAAAGGAAAAAGTGAGAAGGCGTAAGCGAGAGAAAAAGATTAGGCTAGTAGTCGTGCCCTACTTCTTACGTCTAACCTTTCACTTTTCTCTTATTGTTACACATCCAAATTCTCGACTGATCCGGCATTGGCCATGAGAAATTCATAGCGGGCTTCGGTGCGTTTGCCCATCAAGTCATGGAAGGTTCGGTCGGTGTTGAGTTCATCGATCAACTCAACTTTGAGCAGGCGACGTGTCGCACGGTGCAGCGTGGTTTCTTTGAGTTGTTGAGGAAACATTTCCCCTAGCCCTTTGAAGCGGCTAATAAGGGGCTTGGCATTGGCGCGGGCTTTGGAGATGATGCGATCTCTTTCTTCTTCGGTGCCGGCCCACTGAATTTCCTTGCCAATTTCAATGCGATACAGCGGTGGTTGGGCGATATAGACATGCCCCTGGCGAATGAGTTCTGGCATGTGGCGAAAGAAAAAGGTGAGCAGTAGTGTGCTGATGTGGTACCCGTCAATATCCGCATCCATCAACAAAATGATTTTATAATACCGAAGTTTTTTGATTTCGAAATCTTTCCCGATGCCACAGCCGAGCACTTTGATCAAATCAGCCAATTCGTTGTTCTCGACCACCTTGCCAAGTGTAAGCTCCTCGGTGTTCAACACCTTGCCGCGGATAGGCAGGATGGCTTGGGTTTTGAGATCTCGGCCCTGTTTGGCTGTACCGCCTGCCGAGTCGCCCTCTACTATAAAGAGTTCGCTGATCGAAGGATCTGTGCTTTGGCAGTCAGCCAGTTTGCCCGGAAGATTCAGGCGATGGCTAATCGCTGATTTACGCATGACCGCTTTCGAGGCTTCTCGCGACGCTTCTCGTGCACGGGCGGCTAATACCATCCGCCCCACAAGCGTTTCGGCAATCGTCTTATTCTCATTCAAGTAGTTTTCCAGAGCTGGTCGCACGATGGTGTCGACTTGTGCTTGGACTTCGGTGTTATTCAATCGCTCTTTGGTCTGCCCTTGAAATTGCGGGTGGAGGACTAGAACGCTCAGGACGGCCGCCATCCCTTCACGAATATCTTCAGCTTGCAGCGACAAACCCTTGGGGGTCAGATTATGCGTCTCAATGTAATTTCGCACCGCTTTCACAAGGCCGCCACGTAACCCCATTTCGTGTGTGCCGCCATTTGGTGTGGAGACTCCGTTCACGTAGCTTTTGACGAATTCCGCCGGTTCATCGGTCCATTGGAGGGCCATTTCCAATCCCAAATTCTGACTGGATCCGTTCGAAACTGAAGAGTCCTTAGGCAGTTGGCGATCCAGGTAAAAGACAAAATCGACGGTGGGCTTTTTCCCTCGGTCTCCTACCAATTTTTGCAAATATTCTTGAATGCCCTGTTCGTGGTGGAAATGGTGTGTTTGACCTGTGGTTCCATCTTTGAACGTGAGCTTCAGGCCTTTATGCAGATAGGCCTTGGCATCCAAACTATCTTGTAGCAAGTCAGGATCGAACTGAATCGTTTTCCCGAAAATTTTGGGATCAGGACGAAAGTACACCGATGTTCCAGTGCCTTTGGCGCTGCCTTTCGCTTTCACGGGGCCTTGTGGGATCCCGGCCTGATAGGTCTGTTCCCATTCTTTCCCGTCACGCTTCACTTGCACCTCTAGGTGCCGAGAGAGCGCATTCACGACCGAGGCCCCTACGCCATGCAGGCCTCCAGAGTGGATATAACTACCGGTATCAAATTTTCCACCGGCATGTAACGTAGTCATAATGATTTCCAGCGCGGATTTTTTGTGTGTGGGATGCTTATCCACGGGAATTCCCCGTCCATTGTCGGTAATGCGAAGGCCTTCCCGCGATTTATCTAATTCCACAATAATCTGGGAGGCATAGCCATTCATGGCTTCATCAATGGCATTATCGAGAATTTCCCAGACTAAATGATGCAGTCCGGTTTTATCCGTCCCACCGATATACATCGCGGGTCGGCGGCGAACGGGCTCTATGCCTTCCAAGACGACAATGTCACTCGCGCCATATGTTTTAGCCATCCTGCAATCCTTCTGGTAATGTTGGAAAAAGCCGCCATCGACGTTCTCGCCATTTTGCCGTGCTCACGTACAGGGTGTACGCTCCGCGCGTCAACACAAAGGTGTTCCCCTTCGGGATAAACGAAGCTATTGGCGTCCTTCGGGTCGCCGCAAGCAAAACTGCGGCTTGGCCGGACGGACTTTTTTGAACATTCCCGACGGCCGCTAAACCTGTGTGAGTATTTTGCACGAAGATTCTCTTACGATGGTGATTCTGTTTGAAAGACTGGAATGGTGAGTTCGGCTGGTTCCATTCCAGTGAGGCGTCCGCGTTTAAAGAGCGCATGTCCCTTTCCCCCTCGACCGACCACTTGATATTTGCGAAGGGTCACCGGAAGTGTTCCGCCACCTTCTTTGACGAGAACTAAGCGGTCATCTTTCACATTCAAAAGTTTGAAG
>JAQBGS010000430.1:0-4082 GCA_032128535.1 Nitrospirota bacterium | reverse complement strand
AACAGGCCTTCCGTCGCGCGACAATGTGAGATCATGCAAGTCGAATCCAAAATATTCAGCGCCGAATGTTGATCGCTCCCCACATAGCGAAACGTGATGCCACTGATTTGCCCACCTGAGGCTCGTTGTAAATAGCACGGCCCACTTCGTCGACTGAAAATGGTGACCTGATCGCGGCCGGCACCGATGAGATAAATCGGTCGTTCGGTGATCACTAGGCGATCTTCATACGTCCCAGGACGGATAAAAATTTGATCGGTGGCGTCAGCCTGGTTTAATGCCGCACTCGGGAGAGCAAAACAGCCTGATTGATTGGGATCGACGATGAGCGTCTTCCCTCCCAAGGGATTGGGAGGGGGTTCAGTCAAAGGTGCTGGTTGCGTGCTCAGAAAATATTATCCTTTGGCTGTTGGTTGGTCTGTGTTCATAAAAAGAACAGGTTGGTGTTGTATCACATCTGTCATGACATCTCATCTCTCAATCTTAACGGCTTTCCATGGAAGATATTCCTCGAGAATCTGTGAGGAAAAGAAATTGTTTCAGAAAAACGTGGGAATGGAAAATATAAGACAAGAAGAGACCAGAGTTTCGGAAGTCCTTTGCCCAGGCGCCAGAGAGTTTTCAGTGTAGGATGTTCACCCTAGCAGACTTGTTTTCCAAATCATGCGTTGAGACGTCTTCTTCGCTCCCCTTTCGGTGGAACACCCTATTTGATGAACCAAGAAGGTTCGGTGAGATGCCCTGCTCGACATTTTTAGGAATATGAAGATCACGAAACTGGCCGTGTTGCAGATAGGAATCGAAGCATGCTGCTGGACTCTTGAAGTTAGGACGGGCTAATGACGAAGGGGGGATTTTCAGAACGGTCCTGAATGAGGCTATATAGCTGTAAGGAGACGAGGCAGAATCGTTAGTTATTTTCGAAGGCTTGTCGCGTGGCGAAGACTTCGCCCGGATGGATCAATAGGAGGCAATTCCCGTCGACGGGATCTTTGTGGAATAACGCGAAGGTGAGGCAGAGCTGTGGAGTGGGTTCTGGATCAAATTCTAAGAGAACCGGCACATCAACCAGGGGAAGGGCTTCTTTAAGGCTGGCCAGGCGAAGTCGCACGGCCACCAAGGTGTCACGTAGGCGCGAATGAATGCGTTCTTCGCTGAAATCTGGAGAGGACGTGATGTACTGCTCCCACAAGGGGTTGGTCATGGCGACACAAAAATCCAATCCGATGCTTTGCGCCAGTGGAGTCACATCTTTGAGAATCCCGGATTCCACCGCTTCTCGTCGTAACCGAATAGTGAGTTGCTTCAGTTCGGGCGGGATTTCCTGGGAGTTGACTGAGTCGGAGGTTAGCAATTCTAACGGCTCATTGGAGAAGGACCCGTCCGCTCCCTTGATATGGGCCGGTTGGGAGACCTCCTCTGAAATATTTAGCTCCGAAGGATTCTTGCCAAGAGCCTGAATAATACCTTCATGAACCGATTTGGCTGAATCGGTCCAATTGTCATCTAGGGGTAACCCGCGAAAGGCAGCTTCCGAGGCTTTTAATTCATCATGTGTGAGAGGGCGTCGTTGTGCCATACGTATCAAGATAAGGCAATTCAGGGGAAAGTCAAGGATCCATCATGACCCTAGCCCGTGGGCTAAGCCGGTTAGAATCTTTCTTCAGTCTGTGCGGATTCGCACTTCTGTCGCAGAGCGAAATCGCTCTCATGGAGTTCATCCATGATTGCTCGACAACTCAATTCGATGAGTAATAAATAAAAACAATACAATAATTCAATAAGTTATGAGGTAAAAGGTTAATGATTGCTATTGGGGAACGTTCCTTGCAATTTCTTTAAAATTATTGAATTGATCTTATTTAAGGAGAACACGATGGACCCAATTTTTGATTTAGCGATGATTGTGGTAGTGGCCATTATGGTCGCCTTCAATATCTACGGATAACACTTCACTTTTTCCCCGTCTTTGTGGATGGGGTATCCGTATAAGCGTTCCTCGCCTGTATCAATCTCCGTATTTCCCCCTTCTTTTCTCCAAAATTTCTTCTCCATACATTCAATAACGTATTTATACGTAATTGAAAATTCGTAAGTTATAGATTTTTAAGGGATTTTTTTGAAATTTCCTTGAGGTCTCCTCTTCTATCTTGGTATATCTCCTTCACAATTTCTTGGTGAGGCTAGAGCCAACAGTTTGTTACTGAGGGCTTTATCGAACGACACTTCTCCCTAAATCGTTTTGGCCAATCTGTAGGGTGGCTGACTCTGAAAAAATGTTGGGTCAGTTTCAGTCCAAGCCGGTCTGTGGTTCTGGATATCAACTCCGAAACCGTGGCCGGCTTTGTTGTATACAAATGAAAAAAAGGAAAAGACTTCTCGCGAATATTGAGCAAACGAATGTCGCCACACTATCCACCCTAATCTTACTAAATTTCGGATTGTCTCCCTCTTTCAATTTATGTTCTTAACTCCAGAAAAACTCCTATGACGGAAATTCCTAAAGGAAATATTTCTGATCTTTCTAAAAACTGGCAAGCAGACATGCTGTCCGGGTTTTTGGTGTTTTTGATTGCGCTCCCTCTTTGCCTGGGAATTTCATTGGCCTGTGGCTATCCCGCTATTTCCGGCATCTTTACCGCCATTATTGGCGGAATGCTAGCCACGTTTTTCAGTAACTCCGAACTGACCATCAAAGGGCCTGCTGCTGGACTCATTGTGATTGCCATTGGCTGCGTCACTGAATTTGGGTTTACGGGAGGGGAAGATCCAGCCTTAGATTTTCAAGCATATCGTCTGGCCCTTGGAGTTGGGGTAGTAGCCGGGATCATCCAAATTTTTTTGGGACTATTTAGAGCAGGGATCTTGGGCGAGTTTTTCCCCAGGTCGGCCGTCCATGGCCTACTGACTGCGATCGGGATCATCATTATGGCCAAGCAATTTCCCATTGCCTTGGGAGTCCGTCCTGATGGGAAGCCTTTGGAGTTGATCGCTAAGATTCCTCAATTTGTCATGGAGATGAATCCTCTGGTCGGTTTGATTGGGATCATGAGTCTCCTCATCATGTTTAGCTATCTGTTTATCAAGAATCCCAAAATCAAAGTCATCCCTGCTCCCATGGTGGTGTTGCTAGTCACTGTGCCTCTGGCGATGTATCTAAATTTTGGTCAGGACCAGACATATTCCTTTAATGGGCAGGAATATTCTTTAGGGAAACGGTTTCTGGTGGCTGTTCCGGAGAATATGTTTCATGCGATCACGTTCCCAGATTTTTCTGGACTTCTCACGACTATAGGATGGAAATATGTGGTGATGTTCGCACTGATTGGGAGCATTGAATCTCTTTTGAGCGCAAAAGCCATCGATGCCATTGACCCCTGGAAGAGAAAGACCGACCACGACCGCGATATGTTGGCTGTGGGGGTGGGGAACACGTTCGCGGCCTTTGTCGGCGGACTTCCCATGATTTCAGAAATCGTCCGCAGTAAGGCCAACATTGATAATGGCGCTCGAACGCGTTTTGCCAACATGTTTCATGGAATGTTCCTGTTGCTCTTTGTGGCGTTAGTTCCGGGATTGATCAATCAAATTCCATTGGCTGCCTTGGGGGCCATGTTAGTCTTCACGGGTTATCGCTTGGCCTCACCCCAAGAATTTATCCATATGTATCATGTGGGGAAAGAGCAGTTTATTATTTTTGTGTCTACTGTTATCGGCGTGTTAGCGACCGATTTGTTAATGGGCGTAGCCATAGGAATCTGTGTCAATATTGTGTTGCATCTCAAAAATGGTGCCCCTGTTCGATCCTTATTTAAACCGCAAATTCAGGTAGAGCGGGAAAACGGTCGTGCGGTAATCGTGAAAGTGAAAGATTCAGCCATCTTCAGTACATGGATCGCGTTGAAAAAAACCTTAGAGAGTCTTGCGAGTGAACATCATGTGGTCTTGGATTTATCAGATACGTTTTTGGTGGATCACACGACGATGTCAAAACTCCATGAGATGGAAAAAGAATTTCAAGAACGGCAGTCCCGGCTGGAGATAGTGGGGCTAGATCATCATCAACCTTTGTCGAAACATCC
>JAQBGS010000429.1:0-6994 GCA_032128535.1 Nitrospirota bacterium | reverse complement strand
ACGCTCATTTCCCCTTGTCGCAATTTATTCAACAAGCTTTCGCCTTGATGTGCGACTTCCACCAGATGGGTAAAACCGAGGAACCCCGCCGATCCCTTCATACTATGCATACAACGGAAAATCTCATTGAGAAGTTCCGCGTTCGTAGGCTCGGTTTCCAGCTTGACAAAATGTTGGTCAAGCGCCCCAAGCATTTCCGAGCTTTCGGCGAGAAAATCGTTTAATATTTCTGCCATTTCATTGTTCATAGATCACCCTTTTCACCACAATAGGCATCAGATATTAGTTCGTCCTTCAGTTAGGCTCCTACGTAATCTACGAATGACCAAACTCAGATAAAATATCATCCACAAAGTTTTGTTCAAGAGCTGTGGTCTTGGATGCTTCGAGCTGACGAAGCATTCCACTGCCCCGTCCCCCATCTTTTGTCGCGGTCCCATCCTGCTTCTGCTTAATGCCGAAGATCACGACCAGCTTCAGCAATTTATGCTGAACCTCATTGAGAATCGTGACAAGTTTGGCCACTCGTTGGGCAACCAGATCTTGAAATGATAAGGCCACATGAATATCCATGAGACGCCGTTCATCCGCTTTGAGCAGCTCAACCACCTTCCTAACATCGGTGGCTTGCCCTCCGGTCATACCGGCTTGCAATTGCCCTAAGGCCGTGAACATGGCCGCTCGATTGGTTTCAATCGCTTCCGTGAGAGCCAGAACTCGATGGGTCCCTTCTTCTGTCATTTTCGCCAAATCATTTAAATGCGCGGTCGCCTGAGGAAGTTGATCCGACGTCGTAGCGACGGGTGCTTCCATATCACGAATCGAACCGGTAATCATTTCCACATACTTGCTCAGCTCTGCCAATTCATTGTTAATTGAACTGTCTTCGTCTCGCGTCTCGACCTCCTCCGTTTCGATATTACGATCCACCAATATAGAATTCTCCTTTTTCAGTATCACCGTCGAAAATTATTCAAACTCGTGTTCATGCTTTCGCGGCATGTATATTGGCAAAATCTTTTCCAATTTCCCTTGAAGGGCTTCGGCCGTAAACGGCTTCACCACATAATTGCTGACTCCGGCTTGAACCGCTTCAATAATATTTTCATTTTGGGCTTCAGCCGTCACCATCAGAAACGGAAGATTCTTCAATTCAGGATCGGCTCGAAGGGCTCGTAACAAATCAATGCCTAGCATGACGGGCATATTCCAATCTGACACCACCAACCCAAATCCACCGCCTTTTAATTTGGTCAACGCATCTTGTCCGTTTTCCGCCTCGGTCAGATCCGAAAACCCAATTTGCTTCAAGACATTTTTGACAATTCTCCTCATTGTGGACATATCATCCACCACTAACACTTTAAGACTAGTATCAATCAGGCTCATGCTAAACTCCTTACGACTCGGGGTTCCTTTCCCCTGTGAGATCTCCCATAAAATTAGTACACAGATATACGATTAACTGATCACAATTCAACGGTAATGAATACATGCGGTACAGTGAAATTCGGTTGTTATTCTCGCGTTCTTGAGATCTCTGCAAAATTATTGTTTTCTCAAACGAGTTGACAGAACTTAGGACAGAATATTATGGCTTAGTGGCTGCTCAAGAAGGATGCATTCGATAAAGTTGTGTACAACAAAAGAAGAGAAGGCAGGTCGATGAAAACCCAAAGAGAGGAAAGGGCGGCGATGCGGGCTCTAATGTTTGGCAGGCCTTAAGGGTATTGGAGAAAAACCAAAAGACGATAGACGATGGAGTTCCCGTTACTATCGGCAACCCATGCTGAGGCATCCTCTCCTCAGAATTAGGGCCGTCGATACTGTTAGCTTAGGATTCCACCCCATACGTCCACGACGCAAAGAAGAATCGATACATGAGGACAAACCTGATTAATTCAAACTAAAGCGGTCACGACTTCCATTTCCGGCCGCTGCCCCAACCATGGGCTCATCCACACCAGCATTTTGTACCCAGGCTTCAATTTCTTCCCGGACAAACCGCCAATGTTTCCCAACCTTATGACCTGGAAGTCGGCGTTCTCGTGCCAATTTGTAAATGGTCGACTTCGGAACTTTCAAGAATGTGGACACCTCACTTAACGTCAGCAAATCTTTCATCGTAATACCCTCGTTAGAATTTGGCCAATAATGCTTCTCGTATCGGACTGATTTTTTGAAAACTTGAGACTTTTATGCAAATACTTGAATTTTTGTTCTTCTTCCATCTCAAAATCACGTAAAGGGCAAAAAGTAAGAGGTGAGCAGTAGGGAGCAAGAGCGACACATCCCGATTCGTTACTTTTCTCGTATTTCTTGCTACAGACTCCTGACTCCTCACTATTGACTTTTTTTCTGCAGAACAAGGCATTGGGCGTTCCAAAATCGAAGCCTATCCCTGAGCAGAGTCATTAAGGCCTTCACACTTTGCTCAATCTCTCTAATCTGATGGTGAAGACTCGAAAATGGGGCCACTAGCGCTGCAACTTCAAGCTGTTCTGCCGCTATCGCCTGATGGGTGGCATTAAGGGCAAACAAGGCACCTTTCAATTGATGGACATGGCGTTGGAAGCTCTGCCGATCCTGAGAAGCCATCGCGTCCTGCACCCCCTGAATCAAATCAGGCGCAGTATCAAGAAAAATTTGAAAAAGCGAATGCAGTAAGGTTTCATCACCCTCCATGAATCCCAGCGCACCAGAAAAATCGTATAATGCAGGAATTTCTCGATGGGCTATCGGTTCATTCATGTGCGCAATTGACACCTCGAGGCTATTCCCTCCCACAACCCCCTGCAAATCAGCATCGTTTGAAGAGAATTGATGTTTACTGACTTGCGGCACCTTGAATCCAACCCATCGTTCGAGTACATGGGCCAAATCCTGCATATGAATCGGCTTGGCCAGGCAATCATCCATGACCGGTCTCCAACGAAATTGGTTCTTCTCCGTTTGACCATGAGCCGTCATCCCGACAATAGGAAGATGCGAGCATGGCCGAAAGCCTGATTCACTCGAAAGCCCGCTCATGGAACCACACCGTTCAAGACGATTGGCAGCCTCTAATTCTCGAATAGCACGGGCAGTTTCAAAACCATCCATACCAGGCAGTTCCCAATCCATCATCACCACATCAATGGCACGCTCTTGAATAAGAGTCAACGCCTGATCCCCAGATTCGACGACATACACCCGACATCCTAATTTTTCAAAAAGCCCAACGGCGACTTTTTGATTCACAGGATTATCTTCAACAATTAGGACCGATGGGCACAGCGGCTCTTCCCGATTTCTGAGACCGAGATCTGCCTGATCCACTCTTTCCGAAGATTCGGGTTCATGGTTTTTCATCTCCTGAGTTGGCGGTTGGGAAACCACGTTGGCCATCGCCTTCAGTTCCATCTCGGGAAACACGTATCGAGTGAATGGCTCGCGATGAATCGGCATCGTAATCATCTCATCAAAGACACCAGGAGTCTCGGCACGACTTTTTCGCAACCAAAAAGGTGTCAGTCCCCACACCTTTAACCCCGCAAACAGGGGGGTCCGAACCGTCGTCAGCCAAGACGCCCATGCCTCATTCTTGGCCTCCCGACCAACTATGATTCCTAAGACCTCTGAGGGCGCATCCTGTTTATTGAGAAAAAACGTCTTCGCATCTTCCACCTCGTCCACTCGGCTTACTCGTATACCCAGGTCGTTCAGATAACGTGACAACACTTCGATCGACGCATTCTGTGAAGCGCAGATCAGAATGTCTTTTTTGCGAACACGTGTTGGCATACTCGGCATCTCTGTTTCCACTATGGAATGATGAAAAGGGAGATCACACCAAAAAATGGCGCCCTCCCCGATCCGACTTTCGACTCCGACAGTACCATTCATCAATTCGGCCAACTGTTTACAAATGGCTAGCCCCAGCCCTGATCCTCCGAATTGCCGGCTCATAGAACTGTCCGCTTGGGTGAACACCTGAAAGATTCTTTGTTGCACGGGCTGAGTCATCCCAATGCCGGTATCTCTCACGGCAAACCGAACAGTCCCAACAGGGGCTTGAGGGGTCTGGTTGAAATCCACCGAGTCCTCCCCTAATCCGTCAGACAGTCCTGGACCGACTGTAGTAAGCCATGTGACCTCAACCAACACGGATCCCTTGTTCGTAAATTTAAGGGCATTCGAAATATAATTGGACAAAATTTGTCGTAACCGGTGCGGATCACCAAACAGATGGCGCGGAATATCTGGGGCAACATACGCCGCCATATCCAACCCCTTCTGACAGGCTCGTTCAAAAAACAAATCCACCACTTCTTCGACTAAAACCAGTGGATTGAACCCGATATGTTCCAAGGCCATATGGCCGGACTCAATTTTTGAAAAATCTAAAATATCATTAATAATAGCAAGCAACCCTTCCCCTGATTTCCGAATAATGGTCGTACATTCCTGTTGCTCGACATCCAATGACGAATTCAACAACAACTCCGCCATCCCAATGACACCATTCAGGGGTGTACGAATTTCATGACTCATCGTGGCGAGGAACGCCGCCTTCGCTTGGGTAGCTGCCTCGGCTTTAATCAACGCTTGATCTAACTCACTATTTTTCGCTTCCAACATGTCGGCGAACGCAGACAGTTCTTCCTCGGCGAATTTTCGCTCAGTGATATCCATCCCGTACCCACGAAGGAGACCCAATTCTGGATGCGGCGCAAAGGTCCATACATAGTGTTTTTCTCCAACGCAAACATCCACATTCGTCACAAGGGTATTTTGTGACAACCACTTTCCTACCATACTAGGAAATTGTTTTGGCAAGGCAGTCGTAAATCCATCTTGGTCAATCTTCGCGTCTTCCATTAAATTCACCATGGAGGGATTGGCATACAGCAGATGACCAACTGCATCGACCTCAATAATAGGAAAAGGGCTTTCTTCAGGAATCGAGGCTAAACGACCATAGTCTTCTGCCAGCTGTATTTCCGAGCGTAAATCCCGAAACATCAAGAGAAATTGCTGAACGCCATTGTCTTCGACCGTCACCCCTTTCAGTTCCACCCAACACTCGGTTCCTTCGCGACAGTGCAAGCGGGCACGGGGAAGCCAGATCATCTTTCTTTCTTTGAGCGCATGTAAGAGAACCTGGCCGCTCGCCAATGTTTCCCCGTCAAGCCCGGCCCCGTCAAAGACTTCCTCAAAAGAAACATGGCTCGGGCAAACAGCTCCCCAACCCAATAAGCGAGAACCGGGCACATTCATATGCGTGATCACCCCTTCATGATCAACCAAACATACGCCGACCATCAGGCCATCCCATAAATATTGAAAAAGCGATGGGTGGTTCCACGTCACGAGGTCATCAACTCCTGGAAATTGAGAGAATATTCGGTCGGGTTCAGCACCTTAACAATACTGATATCATGGCCCAAATTGGCGTCTTTGGATACATCACACACCTGCGGCACATCAAGCATTTTCCCATCGGAACCGCGAAAGATTTTCACCTGAGGCTTCAAGCCCATGTCTGGATGTTGTTTCATGACCACGCCGTGTTCGCCGGTAGAAAGTTGCACCACCGTGCCAACAGGAAACACACCCAAAGTTCGAATCATGGCTTCGATAAAGGGAGTAGCGAATTTTCCCTTCTGGGCTTCCTGATAGAGTTGTCGAATCGCAAAGGCCGCTGGCAATGCTCCCGAAGGTCCGCCAACCGTGATCAATTCATCAAAGTAATCCACGATGCCTAAGAGCTGCCCAGATTCTGAAAGCTGCGCACCTCCCTGGCCCTCAGGATACCCGGAGCCATCTTGATAGGCATGATGCTCTCTCACCATCCGCACAATATCTGAAGAAAATTGTGCATGCCGTTTCAGCAAGGTTTCACCCATCACGACATGCTTCTGTAGCAACACAACATCACATCTGCCATCCCAATGGGCTTTCACGACATTCTGAGGCAATCGCATGTACCCAACATCATGCAACAATCCAGCAACCCCAATTTTTTCGAGTTTCTCTTCATCCCATCCTAATTGGAGACCAACCAAGATAGAGTACACCGCCGTATCCACCACATGGGCATATAAGGTCTTATCAATGAGTTTCAGTGATTCGATCAGCAACATTTCTGCAACCAACGCTGGATTGGCCAGGGTTTTCTGAACGAGGGCTTGAGCCGTCGAATGAGCAACCGGCTGAGAAATGGGTTCCCCAGTCTTCACACCTTCAAAGGCTCCTTCCACCGCTGCCATGGTCGCCTCACGCAATTGCACCACTTCTTCTCGTTGCTGTGAGTCATCTGGATATGGCTCCCGATCGGGAGACGAGTCTGAGGCAAGGAAAACAGACACTCGTTCATGAGTGGCCGAATCATTTTCCTCACAGGAAGCCATGGGCCCGTCAGTCATTTCTTCCGGTAATGCGGCTTCATCAAGTCCTGATTCCTCTCCTTCAGAAATTTCCACACCCAAAGCCGTATCGATTTCCACTTCTCGAATACCGGAACTCATTAATTGTTGGACTTCAACTGGGGACTTCAACAAACGGCGATGAACAAAAAATGGAGATTTCCACCACGAGTCCAGAATACGAATCAGGAACATGCCTGGGCGTAATTGGCTCGTCGGAATTCGTTGAAGGGTGCTGGAGGAAGAAACAGGGGTTGACTTGAACAGGTTAGGCATATGGCATCATCACCAAGTGAAATTTTAGGGAGCAGGGGCACTTCCCTTTGCTGAAGACAGATGGGGAGAGAGAAAATCTAGCTGAATACGGACCACCACCAAAGGCTCCACTCAACTCGTATCCAAGCCTCGCCCCAAAAATGGAATTAGGCGGACGCACTACTGGAGACTGGGCTTCCCTTGGGAATTTCCGCAAAGGTTTGATATGTGGGAATCATTTTCCCAATATTGGCCAAATCTAAGACCTGCTTTACATAGGTTTGCGGGTTTATGAGATAGAAGGAAATTTTTTTATTCTTAAGATTTTGATG
>JAQBGS010000428.1:0-3497 GCA_032128535.1 Nitrospirota bacterium | reverse complement strand
GCATCTCCTGGAATTTGCCAAGCAGCATCAATTGAAAATCATTACGGTAAAAGATCTCATTCAATATCGGTTGCATCGGGAAACATTTGTCAAAGAAATGGTCCGAGCTAATCTCCCAACGAACTTTGGTCAATTTGAAGCCGTTGTATTTGAAAATGAATTGGACTCTGGAACTCATGTGGCTTTGGTGAAGGGCCAGATTGATGCGAAGCCAACTCTGGTTCGGGTGCATTCAGGCTGCCTGACGGCTGATGTATTTGGATCATTACGATGTGACTGTCGGGAACAGCTCCATCGTGCGATGGAACTGATTGAGCAGGAAGGCAAAGGGGTGCTTCTCTATCTCAATCAAGAAGGTCGTGGCATTGGCTTAACCAATAAAATTAAGGCGTATCACCTCCAGGACCAAGGCTGTGATACCGTAGAGGCGAATCTCCAATTAGGGTTCAAGGCGGACTTGCGTGATTATGGTATTGGCGCTCAAATCTTAGTGAATTTAGGCCTCAAAAATATTCGTCTGATTACGAATAATCCTCGAAAAATTGTGGGAATTGAGGGCTATGGATTAAAGGTGGTGGAACGGGTCCCAATTGAGATTGCTCCGCAGGAGTCGAACGTCCATTATTTGCGGACCAAAAAAACCAAATTAGGGCACCTGCTTAACAATGTCTAAGAGGGACTTGCAGTTCCCCAAAGCAAGTGCTAAACACTGCTAGCTCTGGACATCTACCCAATTGAGCCTCAACGGATTCATCACCCAGCATGAAAGTTTTTGAAGGATATCTCGATGGAACGAATTGTTCCATCGGTATTGTCGTTAGTAAATTTAATGAAACCGTGACCAGTCGGTTGCAGGCGGGAGCAGAAGAGGCGTTACGTCAGCTAGGGACTCCCACTGACCATATCCGACTTGTCCGCGTTCCAGGGGCGTTTGAGTTACCCTTAGCCGCCAAAGTGCTGGCCCAATCACAGCAAGTTGATGCAGTCATCTGTTTAGGGGCGGTGATTCGTGGGGAAACCGCTCATTTCGAATACATCAGTGAATATGCGAGTCGAGGCATCGGAAGCGTGGCCCTGGAGACTGGAATCCCTGTGATTTTCGGGGTCCTGACGACCAACACCGTCGAACAAGCCATGGAACGCTCAGAAGCCTCCGAACGAAACAAGGGCGCTGAAGCAGCTCGCACGGCAATTGAAATGATTTCTTTACTCAAGCAATTACATAAAGCCAACGCCCGACAATCTGGGTTCTTACGTTAACTCCTCATTACATGGTCATGGCGATTCCAGCAAATGTTCCTCCAGCCTCTTCAACCAAGAGTGGCTCGTCTCGGCGACTGGCCAGACAATTAGCCTTACAATTACTCTTTCAACAAGAATTTCAAGCCAAACATACCGAATGGCAAGGGAACTTCTGGAAAGAACATCCAACGGCTTCGGACACTGTCAGAACCTTTGCGACCAGCTTGCTTCAAGGCGTCAAAGATCATCAGGCAGATATTGATCGCCTCATTCAGAAATTTGCAGTGGGTTGGTCGATTACACGCATGCCGGTGGTGGATCGTAATATTCTTCGATGTGGCATTTACGAGCTCTTATGGGAGCCTGAAATTCCAGCTGCGGTGACAATCAATGAAGCCATCGAACTCGCCAAGCGTTTTGCCGATGATGAAGCGCAACGGTTTGTGAATGGAATCTTAGATCATATTCTCCGTGACGAAGAGCGCCTGGCGGAGAAACGTTCTCAGCTCAATGCAAAAGAACCCAACCAAAGCCTACCTCCTCATACCGACGTCAACGTATGATTGATCGTTACACGCGACCCCAGATGGGTGCCATTTGGACCCAACAACGCAAATATGAATGTTGGCTGGACGTAGAATTGGCCGTCTGCCAGGCCATGGAAGAAATGGGCCAAGTGCCTCGCGGAATCGCCAAGCGCGTTCGCAAAAAAGTGACGATTAATCCTGCCCGCATTGCCGCCATTGAACACGTCACCAAGCATGATGTCATTGCCTTTTTAGAATCCATTGCTGAACAGGCAGGGAAAGATGCGCGGTTTCTTCATGCCGGGCTCACGTCATCAGACATCTTGGATACGGCTTTGGCTTTGCAGATGGTGGAAGCCTCGCACATACTTATGGACGATCTCGAGGCCTTATTACATTCATTGAGAGATTTGGCGGTTGCTCATCAAGAAACGATCACCGTCGGGCGTTCCCATGGGATTCATGGTGAACCGATCACCTTTGGGTGGAAAGTGGCCATTTGGTATCAAGAATTTGAGCGTCAACAACATCGTCTAAAAGCCGCGATTGCGGATATTGCGGTCGGTAAATTATCGGGAGCCATGGGGACATTTGCCCATTTGTCTCCATCCGTCGAAAAAACCGTTTGTCAGCAATTGGGTTTGAAGCCGGCACTCATTTCCAATCAGGTCCTTCAGCGCGATCGGCACGCGGCCTTTCTCTCGGTCTTGGCCCTCATTGCCGCCAGCATTGAAAAGGTGGCGACAGAGATTCGACACTTGCAACGCACAGAAGTGCTAGAAGTCGAAGAATTTTTTGAGCCAGGCCAAAAAGGGTCGTCAGCCATGCCGCACAAACGAAACCCAATCGCTTCTGAAAACCTCTGTGGCCTGGCTCGAGTGGTTCGAAGCAATAGTCTCGCGGCCCTGGAAAACGTGGCACTCTGGCACGAACGAGATATCAGTCATTCCTCGGTTGAACGCATCATCATTCCCGATAGCACAATTTTGCTGGATTACATGTTGGTTCGGTTGACCAAAGTTCTCTCAAAATTGGTGGTCTATCCCAAACAGATGATGAAGACGCTGAATCAGACTGGGGGCCTCATCTATTCTCAACGACTTTTGCTAGCTCTGATTCATAAGGGAGCCATCCGAAAAGTTGCCTATGAACAGGTACAAAAGCATGCCATGGCCGCATGGAACAATCAGGGAAGTTTTCAAACGCTCATCGAAGAGGATCCCTTGATTGCGAGGCATCTATCGAAAAAGGAAATTGCCACCTGTTTTAACCCCAAAGCCTATGTGCGCCATCAGCAACAGATCTTCAAAAGAGTCTTTGGGAAATCCAAACAGGCGACAGGGGCGTCAACTCCCCCAAAAAAGACGATCCAGTACACCTTCACGTAAAGGATGACATGATGGAAAAGGGCGAGATGCTGTACGAAGGGAAAGCTAAAAAGATCTTTCTCACCGAAAAAGAGGATGAGGTGATCCAATACTTTAAAGACGATGCGACGGCATTTAATGCCG
Source organism: Nitrospirota bacterium (assembly GCA_032128535.1). GTDB lineage: Bacteria > Nitrospirota > Nitrospiria > Nitrospirales > UBA8639 > Nitrospira_E. The sequence continues at coordinate 217 of JAQBGS010000428.1, read as the reverse complement.
AAAAGCGCGGGACGATTCTTGAGAAGGGAATCGTCAACAATAAAATTTCGACACGCCTCTTTCAAGAATTAGCTAATGCCGGCATTCCCAGCCATTTCATTCAACAAATTAATGATCGGGAAATGTTGGCTCGTCGGGTCAAAATCATTTTAGTGGAAGTCGTGGTGCGGAACCGGGCAACTGGCAGCATTATTAAACGGTTGCGGTTAGAAGAGGG
>JAQBGS010000427.1:0-4302 GCA_032128535.1 Nitrospirota bacterium | reverse complement strand
CATATGGCTTTAGCCCAAATGCCAGCTGCTGTGAACATGGCCAAGCAAATTCCTGTCGAACGCATTACTGAGGTTCCCATGTTCTTGGATATGGCCAAGCTGTTTGCTGGGGCAGGAGAACCGGAGCACGCGCGTCAGGTCTATAGGGAGGCCGAGAGACAATTTCCTTCAGAACAACGACTGTATTTAGCTCATGGCACCTGGTTGTTGACGGAAGGAGCGGTTGAACAGGCCGAAGGGGTGTTTCGCGACCTTTTGCAGCAGGTGCCCAGTTCGGCGGAGGGCCATTATTACCTGGGGGTTATCGCGTTAGATAAAAAGACAAAGTTGGAAGCTGTTAAACATTTTGAACAGGCCATTGCTCTGAATGCGTCCTTTGAGCGCGCCTACGTCAAATTAGTGGAACATTTAGAGGAGGCAGGCGAGTCTGAGCGAGCCATTGAATGGATTGAAAAGTTTTTAAAGGATGTGAATCCGAATCATCGAGATTTTCGTTTGCGTCTGGTGCGTTTGTATGTCACGAAAAAGGAGGCAGATAAAGCGCTTAGTCATTTAGATTACCTAATTGCGCAAAACCCAGGAGACCTCCATGCGCAAGTTCGAAAAGCGCAGGTTTATGGAGAGCAGGGCAACTTTGCTGCTGCAATTGAGGAATTGACTGCAGTGTTACGAGACCGACCTCATGAATTACGTGTGCGAGATTTTTTGGGATTACTGTATGAAGAAATGAAAGACTATGATCGTGCCATTGAAACATATCAGGCGAATGTGGAGATCGACCCGACCTTCTTCGATAGCATTTTGCATTTGGGGTTTGTGTCGTATCGGTTGAAACGAAACGAAAAGGCCTTGTCCTATTTGGAGGAGGCCGTCAAGCTCAATCCTAAACGCCCTGAACCCTATTTATTGCTAGGCCTGACGTATTTTCAAATGAAGGAATATCAGCAGGCGAAAGATCGATTAGAAGACGGCATTCATCAGGACCCCTCTAATGCTGAACTGCATTTTAATTTAGGCACGATCTATGACAAACTCGATCGTTTCGATGAGGTCGTACGAGAGATGGAGCAAGCCTTAGAACTTGACTCTGAACATGCTGATGCCTTGAATTATTTGGGCTATAGTTATGCTGATCGTGGGATCAATATGGAAAAAGCGGTATCGTTGACTCAACGGGCGGTGACGCTAAAGCCCCATAATGGGTATTACGTGGATAGTCTAGCCTGGGCTTTATATAAGGTCGGACGAATTGATGAAGCGCTAGAAATGATACAGCGTGCGTTGGCATTGGTTGCGGATGACCCCGTGATTTATGAGCATTTAGGCGAAATCTTTCTCCTCCGAAAAGAGCCTGAAAAGGCTCGGGACGCATGGATGCATTCCATACAATTGGATTCCACCAACGAAGCGCTTAAGCAACGATTTCGAGATGCGGGATTTGGAGAGCCGATCCCAACTCTTTCTCAGCAATCTACCTACACTCCGTAATTCGATTATTCCATTGCTTTGTTCCTAGGACTTTATTGTCCTCTTCTAGCATTGGTTTTTTCTTTGCCAGAGTATCCCTTAAGATTTGTCCTGTTTCTGGCGATCAGATGAGGCAGGAATTGAGGGGGGGAAGCCGTTATTTGGGTAGGGAAATTCTTATGAGAAGTTCATGGAGGTTGAAGCAGATTAGTGGAAATTGTTGGATTCAAGAAAAAGTCAGTTGCGGGAAGTCTCCCTGGTCTCCTGAGAAAACCAACTGTATGATGGTCGGGTGTGAGACTTCAGGCAACAATATTATTGAGGGGAAGCTCTCCTTGGAGGTTTAATTATGGACCGTCGATATTTATCCCACAATCAACGGGGATTCAGTTTGACAGAGCTCATGATCGTGGTCGCGATTATCGGTATTTTAGCCACCCTTGCCATCCCGAAATTTTTGCAATACCAAGCCAAAGCCAAGCAAACGGAGGCCAAGGCTAACTTAGTGGCTCTCCATACTTCTGAAATCGCATATTTCGCTGAACACAACGGATATATTGATGATTTTAATGCCATTGGCTTTGGTGTAAGTGGAGCTTCACAACGTTACTATTATGAATTAGGTGGGGCCAACTTAGGGACTTTACCTCCTGGGTGCACAGCCTCGAGCTTGGATGCTGTTAGCGCCACGGGCTTTACCGCTGTGGCGATTGCGAATATCGATGGGGATGCCACCTGTGATGTTTGGACAATTAATGAAGAAAAGGTTTTGACCAATGTCACGAATGATGTGTCCTCTTAATTAGGTACCTTTAAACATAAACAAGGCAACGCAAGAAGATTTGAGTTATCCTGAATAAATAGGCAAATTAATTCATAAGTGAAGAGACCTCAAGAGGAGGAGGATACGTGGATATACGAGAAAAAATTCAGAATCGGTCAGCCAAAATTGGCGTGATTGGATTGGGGTATGTGGGACTACCGTTGGCCGTTCTTCAAGCCAAAACGGGTTTTCATGTTTTTGGGGTTGATGAAGTGGTTGCCAAGGTTGAGATGGTCAAGCAAGCCCATAATTACATTTTAGATGTGGCCGATGCAGAATTGCGTGAGGTGGTGGAGCAAAAACGCTTGGAAGCGACGACTGATTTTTCGGTGTTGCAACAATGCGACGTCATCCTCATTTGTGTTCCCACACCGCTGACTCGGAACAAAGAACCGGATATTTCTGCCATTGTCAAAGTCCTTGGGCACATCGCCAACTATGCCCATCCCAATATGCTGGTGGTGCTGGAAAGTACGACGTACCCTGGGACCACGGAAGAAGTCATTTTGCCTGCGTTGACGGCGAAAGGCCTCACGGTTGGGAAAGATCTGTTTGTGGCCTTTTCGCCAGAACGGGTTGATCCAGGCAATCCAGACTTTAAAACCCACAATACCTTCAAATTGGTCGGGGGTGTGACGGAAGGTTGCCAGGAAGTCTCTAAGTTATTTTATGAACAATCTATTGTCAAAGTCTTTCCACTCAGCTCCCCGCGAGTTGCCGAAATGGCCAAGGTATTCGAGAATGTCTTCCGGTCGGTGAATATTGCGTTGGTGAATGAACTGACCATGCTATGCGAGCGAATGGACATCAATGTCTATGAAGTGATCGATGCGGCGGCCACGAAGAATTTTGGCTTTATGCCGTTTTATCCAGGTCCAGGCGTGGGTGGTCATTGTATTCCGTTGGATCCGTATTATTTAGCATGGAAATCAAAGGAATATGATGTGCACACGCGGTTCATTGAATTGGCTGGGGAAATCAATGAAAATATGCCGTATTTTGTGGCGACCAAACTTCAGCGAGTGTTGAATAACATGGGGAAATGCTTGAAAGGTTCTAAAATTGTCGTGATGGGCGTGACGTATAAGGCCGACATTGAAGATCCTCGTGAATCTCCGGCCACCAAGGTGATGGAGTTGCTCCAGAAACAGGGGGCCAATTTGCAATATGTCGATCCTTATGCTCCGTCGTTGATGATCGGAGATCAGCAGTACAAAGCCCATTCTGTGACAAAGGATTTATTAGAGCAAAGCGCGTGCGTGTTAATATTGACGGCGCATTCGGCTTTTGATTATCAGATGATTGTGGACCATGCTCCCGTGGTGTTTGATACAAGAAACGGCACTCGCGGAGTCCAGCAGCATCGTGAGAAGATTGTGTTACTTTCGACATAAGCTGTAACTTGTGCTACAATTGCATGTGCTGACAAGTACCCTTTCTTGACAGCCTTCGTCCCATTAGGTATAAGACCCAGTTTAGACTGGGTCTTTTTATATCCCATAGAATGTTCTGTCTCGTTTTCATCCCCCAAAATTTCTAACCCTTGAACAATGAAGTGCTATGGTTAGGTTAACATGAGATTGCTCAAGCAGTTGATCGTGAAGATGACGGGGAATTTCTTTGGAACCGTCATGCCTGAATTACGTAAGCGCCGTGGAAAGAAGTCCCTACCTTCTCTCAAGCTGGTCTCTCATAATCTGCATCCAGTCGTGTCCCCGGATACTTCCACCCAACGTAGCGCCCATTTGGGGCATATGGAAGCGTTGGAATCTGCCCTTCAAAAAGGGGAGCAGTGGTTGTTGAGCAAACAGGATTTGGAACGAGGATTTTGGGTTGAAGAATTAGAAGCGGATACGACTCTCACATCAGAATATGTCATGCTTCGTCGGTTTGTAGGATTAGTGGATTCTGAGCGAGAACGAAAAGCGGCCTGCTATCTCCTCCATACGCAACTTGAAGAGGGTGGGTGGCCGATTTTTTCTGGTGGACCGTCAGATATTAGTGCGACGGTC
>JAQBGS010000426.1:0-5638 GCA_032128535.1 Nitrospirota bacterium | reverse complement strand
TAATGACGGTGGCAATCCCATCTAAATACACTATCCCCATCACTTGGCCCAACCAGATACCGAAAAACGCCACCAGCAGCCCAAGCACAGCCGCCGAATCTTCAAACAGCACCATGAAGATGGTCGGATCTTTTCCCCGCTGCACCGCCTGCATATAGGACCATTGGCCTTTAGTCTGAGAAAATTCTTTAAAGGCAAAGAACCAGGCCCCACCTTCAAAAATTAAGGCGAATGCCAAAACCACATAATTGATCAGAGGATTCTTCACTGGCTCGGGATGAAGAATATGGAGAACCCCCTCGTAGAGTGAAATTCCCGAACCCAAGGCAAAGACGAGAATCGCGACCACGAAACTCCAGAAGTACACTTCTTTCCCATGGCCAAACGGAAATTTTTCATCGGGTGGCTTCTTTGCCTTATGCAAACCATACAGGAGCAGCCCTTGATTCCCCGTATCGACGAGAGAATGGATGCCTTCGGCCAACATTGCGGAACTCCCCGTGACCACAGAAGCCGCGAATTTGGTCACCGCAATCAAGGCATTCCCTATAAGGGCTGCATAAATGACTTTTTTAGAGGCAGATGCCATGGGTCCTCGCTCGTGATGAATCTCACTCTCGAACCATCACCTCAAAGTATATGGGTGGGAACTTTACCCAAAACCCTGAATGAAAATCTGGTCATGGAGACCTATTTATCGCCCTTTGAAACGGCACTCTCGTCATGAACACATGACATGGAAGCTGCACCATACGCCAGGAGTCTTGTCTCAAATTGAGAAAATTCAAGGAACTCCGACAAGGAAGTCTCATTGGACATTCAAACTTTCATATCACAAACCCACTATACCTTGGCCGCCAAGGAAATTTTGACACTAGATATAGTAATGCGATATATTTTTCAATCTTTCATTACGTGCATCTCGCGTGTCATCGCTATCATAATTTCCGTTCAGGTTTTAGGTTTTAGAGTCTAGGTGTTAAATCCTAGACTGGATGGGAACCTTATCCTAAGGAGGCATATGATGGCGACACAGGTCAAAATCGACCATGATATTGCGATTTACCAAAAGGGCCGCAAAAAGGGATTGGACCATTGGTTTGTTGACGTCACCTGTAATGTCCTTTTGACACGAACATACGGACCATTCCCCAGCAAGGAAGAAGCCCTATGCTTCCTTGAAGGCGCAGAACTGGAATTACGAAAACTATTGGATTTTGAACTTCGATTGAAGTCGGGCCGGTATAACCTCGGTATTCCCCAGCGACACGAACTCAATGGGTGACTTGTCTAGTGGGTAACGAGTAAAATCCGACCTCATTGATCCCCCCTACACCATCCTTAAGGCACAATCAATTTGGCGAGATATAGCGATCTCCAACATGGAGACATATTTTCTCTTCTCATCACTTGTTTTAGGGTTATTTTAGCTTGCTGAATAGGAACCTGACGATTCTATAAATATTCATATTTCCTCTAAATAGGTACACGATCTTGCTAAAAATGAACATGGACAAGGTTCAAAATATACCCTCATTTTAGGTTATCTTAAAAAAATCCTTCTTTAACTATAATGAACCATAAGAATACACTTCCCAAACGATTCACCCTGAAACAAGCACCCAAGCAAGATCATTCCGCGTACGTATATGGCACCTAAAAATCATCCAGGACTTTCTAGCGGTCGTACGGTCAAAGCACGTGCGCTTCAGTACATACGGCGCCAAGCCGATGCCGAATTGCTAGATCACTGCCTGAATGGAAGACCGGCCTATATTCTCCATTCTCCCCACATGGGGAAATCCAGTTTGATCACCCATACCGCAGAACAGCTCAACGCGAGCGCGCATCACGCGGTCATTATTGACTTGAGTCAGTTTCCTCTTCCCCCACGAGAGCAGGAGTGGTTTTTCAATATTGTACGTATCCTGGATGAAAACTTAGATCTCACCACCGACGTAATGAGCTGGTGGGAGAAACCATCGGTTTTTGCGCTCCCCCCTCATGCACGACTCATAAAATTGATTAGTGAAGTCATCCTGCCTGAAATGACCGCACCTCTTGTTTTGTTCATTGATGAGATTGAACGAACCGTGTCACTCCCCTTTCGTGAACATTTCTTTGAATGGCTTGCCACCCTGTATGAATCCCGCGCTACCAATTCTAACTTGTATCGGTTCTCATTCGTGATTTGTGGGGTTGCCACTCCCTCAGAATTAATTTCTGAAGATGGGCCTTTAATATTTCAATGGAGTCACCGCGTGAAGCTCTCAGACTTTACGCTCAATGAAGCTCTTCATTTGTCAGAGGGACTTAGCCTGCCAACGGACGATGCCAATGAGGTCGTAGAATGGGTTTACCGCTGGACAAATGGTCATCCCTACCTCACCCAGTTGCTCTGCCAACTCTTGGAGGAACAACATCACAAAACCTGGATTGAGGCGGAAATCGATGAATGTGTCCGACATTTCATCGTCAGTCCACAAGGCCTTCGCGAGCCAAATTTTCAATTTATTCGAAGCGCGTTAACGGAGCCTGACACACACGGAGTTTCTCTCCTTAAACCCTACCTAGACCTCCTAGAAGGCAACTTAGACAATCTGAGAAACAATCAGCCGGCCTTAGAGCAACTTCGATTAGTCGGTGTTCTTCGAGAAGACGACCAAGAGATTGCCATTCGCAATCCCTTGTATAAAGAGGTCTTTCCACAAGAATGGGTGAAACGTCACCTTCGGCCTTCAATCGCCATAGCACCAACAACCTCTCCACAGCCATCTGTCACCTCACCATTTCTGGCATTGAAGCCGTCGTTTATTGCAGCCGCCAGCATATTCTTAGTCGGCGTCGGATTCCTGGTGTGGTCTTTGCGTGGACCTGCTTCACCGCCTCTTTCCACGACCTCACAAGAGGCAACTTCTGTATCAATGGAGGCTCACCCAACATCCTCCACCTCGACTGAAATGGCAAAGATGCCACAGGAATCCGCAGCTCTGACCCAAGCTCAGGGGAAAATCCACTCACTTGAAACCACCATTGCTGAATATCAACGACTATCGAACCAAAAACTCGAGAATGTAAACACCCAACGCACGCAGTTGGAGACTCAACTTCAGTCGCAGGAAAAGACTCTTTCAGGCCTCCTTGATAAAATTGAGACCTTAGAAGCAGCCCTTCTGGACCAACAACAGTCCTCTCAACAAGCGCTCTTGAAATTCGAAACCGAACGGGCAACTTTTGCCGGGACCTTAGCGGCCACGACCACCGAACGGAACGCGGCTCAAAAGGAAACGAAATCCTTGCAAACCGCACTCCTTAAGCAATCCTCCCTTGCCCCATCGGAAATTAAGGAGTTACTCGCAGATCGCAACCAGTTGGAAACCAAATTAACCACCGTCAACCAGAAACTGACGAAGGTTGAACAGAAAGCCCGAGAACTCACCGCCTCACTGGCTCAAGAAGAACTTAATGCCAAATCAGAAGAAACACGATTTGATCGTGATCGTTCGAAGCTACAGACCCAGCTCAATACCCTTCAGGCAGAATTGAGACAAGCAAAGGAGTCCCAGAAACAAGCCGACCAGCATTCTCAGGGACAACAAACATTGGCCCAACAAGAATTGGCGCGATTACAGCAAGCCCGCGCCACCCTTCAGCAGAATCTCACGGAGAAGGAACGCGCTTTCCTTGAACAGCAAAATCGCCTCTCTGATTTGGAAACAAAAAGCAAAAAGTCTCGTCAGGATCTACAAGAAGCATTAGAAGCTAAGACCTCTCTAAGCGCGCAACTTCAAGTTTTACAACAGGCTGACACGCAAAAACAGAACCGCGTTGCGCAACTTGAAAGGGATCTCATCCAGCATCAAGAAACCACTGATGCCAAAACACGTACGCTCCAACAGGAACGCGATCAACTTACTCAAAAACTTGCCAGGACACAGGTTGACCTCGAAACCACCAACAATCGCATGACCACCCTCACCACGCAACTCACGTCAACCAAACAAGAACTTGAAAATCGGCACGTGGCTCTGCGCGATATCAATACAGCTTCTACCGAAAAAACCAGTCTTGCCAACAATCAACTGGCTTCGCTCATTCAAACCCCCACCGATTTGGAATCGCGCTTTCACACCAATGAAGAAGCGTTACTCCAAGCCCAACAACGCATCGCCGAACTAGAGGGAAATCCCGAAAAAGTTTTGAACCTCACACAAGCGCTTGAAGCCAGCCACACTAAAAACCAGACCCTGAGCGCGAAACTTTCCTCAACGCAAACACAACTTGAAAGCCTTCAGGCAAACCTTAAACGAGCCTCGACTGTGGAAAACAAAGAAACCACTACGCAAAAAGGACTTTCTCGTTCCAGCGAAACCCAAATTAATCGTATTCTCCCACTCATTACCACCGCCATCACGGCTCCTTCTACAAATGATCTTTCTGAAAAAACCCGTCTTCTTTGGGCTCGTCAAGCCTTTCTCTTTAACCTTCGCAATGGTGGGCAGGAATGGACATCTATTGATCGTTCACTACGTGAGGGATTACGTACAGCACCCATTCAACTCAAAGGTGTTTCCGGCAGGATCCATAGCTTGACCTTCGATCCTTCTGGAGATCATGTGATTGCGGGAACTAGTGAAGGAAAGATTCTTGTTTGGTCCATGAACCAGCCATTGAATTCTCCTCAAGTATTCTCAGGACATACTGCGGGCATATTATCAGCGGCAGTCAGCCCCGACGGAGCCCACCTTGCCTCCGGAAGCTTGGATTCGACTATTCGCTTATGGAACATTTCACAGCCCGATACCCCCCCTCGAATTTTTCAAGCGCATTCTAAAGGCGTCACTAGCCTGGCGTTCCGCCCTGACGGGAAACAATTGGCATCTGGCAGCCAAGACCACACGGTTCGATTGTGGGATTTGACTAACGACCAGCTTCAACCCGTAACGCTAGGGAGACACGCCGGACGGGTCAATGCCGTCGCCTATATGCCTGATGGGAACAGCCTACTTTCGGGCGGAGATGATCTGGCTCTCCGAGTTTGGGATCTTCAACGAATGGACAGCCCACCGAAAATTTTGCGAGGCCACCAACAAAGTATTTCATCCGTGGCCATCCATCCGTCTGGGTGGACCGTTGCCACTGGCAGTCGTGACCGGCAAATTGGTCTATGGGATCTTCGCCAATCATTGGTTTCCCCAACTTTTCTGACAGGCTCTGAGGGACGTATTTCACAGGTCCAATTTAGTACAGACGGAACATCTCTAGCCTCGGTCGGCTCGGATAAATCCTTGCGTATTTGGAACTGGCATGAACCCAATCAGCCCCCGATTCAATTTCCTGAGCACAAGGGAACCTTAGAGGCCCTTTCAATCAGCCCAAACGGTCGAACGATTGCCGTGGCCGGAAGTAGTCAGACCGTGACGCTCTGGTCTGGAACGGGGCAATTAGCTCATGCCGTGTGCGATACGGCGAAAGAAAATCTCTCATTTGGAGAATGGAAAAAAATCGTGGGAGAAGAGATTCCCTATGAACGAACCTGTCCTAACTTGCCCTTACATCCCTCATTCTTGGAAGAAGGGAAGCGGTTAGCCAAAGAAGGATCTCGCGACCAAGCACACTCCATTTTTGAACGGGCCAA
>JAQBGS010000425.1:0-10846 GCA_032128535.1 Nitrospirota bacterium | reverse complement strand
CGTCCGGCTGCAATCCAGAGTTGTGATTGGACGATATCCACCGTAGTAATTTGTTCAGTGACGGTATGTTCGACTTGAATGCGAGGGTTCATTTCCATGAAATAGTATCGGCCATCAGGGTCCAAGAGAAATTCAACTGTTCCGGCATTATAAAACTGCGCGGCCCGGGCCATGGCGATGGCGGCTTCACCCATTTCTGCACGAAGGCGCGGGGTTAACACTAGCGATGGAGCAATTTCGACCAGTTTTTGGTGTCGTCGTTGAATGGAACAGTCACGCTCTCCGAGATGAATGATATAGCCATTTTTGTCTGCCAATAATTGAAATTCAATATGGTGAGGCCGTTCAATGTATTTTTCGATGAAGAGTTCTCCATTACCAAATGCCGCCAGTGCTTCACGCGCCCCGGCTTCCATGGCCTCTTTAAGTTCTTCATCCGATCGCACCACCCGTAACCCGCGGCCGCCCCCCCCTGCACGGGCTTTCACCATGACCGGATACCCGGCTCGTTGACAAAAGGCCAGACCATCTTCTACCTCTTTCACCGGGCCGTCAGTTCCTGGGACTACGGGAACGCCAATTTTTATCGCGAGTTCTCGTGCTTTGACTTTATCCCCTAACAATTCCAAAGAATGGGGCGAGGGACCAATAAAGTTAATGCCGGCTTCTTCGCAAAGTTTGGCAAACGCGGCGTTCTCTGCAAGGAAACCATAGCCTGGATGAATGGCATCTGCACGAATGCGTTTGGCCAACCCTACAATCTGCCGTGCATCCAAATAGCCTTGAACGGGTCCAGGGCCAACCAAATAGGCTTCATTGGCTTTTTTTACATAAATGGCCGTGGCATCACTTTCCGAATATATGGCAGCAGCAGCAATGCCGAATTCTCGACATGCCCGGATGATACGCATGGCAATCTCACCCCGATTGGCAACTAAGACTTTGTTAAACATCACATGTCATGGCGAACTGGTTGAAAATCAAATGTATTCCGTGAATCCTAGCAGGTCGGCAACGAATTGTCGTTCATTCTTTTTTAGCGATCACTCAGGGGATAAAACCTGCCATTTTTGATGAGTCGTTGGCCATCAGGTGAGAGCACAAATTGTTCAAAGGCCAACGCTTCCGCAGAAGGTTGTTGGTTCGTGATGAGCATCACCGGTCTCTGGAGGGGGTAGCGTTTATCCAGGACCGTTTGTACCTCGGGTTCGATTCTATCAACAAAGAGGAGGTTAATGGCGACGCCGTCTTCTTTTGCCCGAAGGGCTGGGGTGATAGAGACAAAGGTAATGGCTTCAAGATTGCCACTCACTGTGGTAATAGCCTCTTTTTCGGTTTCTGCTTGTGACGCAGAGGGTAAAATACCATTGGAAATCTTGAGCTGTTGTTCAAAGCCTTGCCGAATATTTTGATTGGTTGATCGATTCACCAGGACAATTTTTGTTTGCGGGGCTTCTTCATACACTTGAGACCAATAGCGAAGTTTTCCAGAAAAAATATCGGCAAGTTGGCTAGAGGTTAATTCTTTTACGGGATTAGAGAAATTTGTGAGAACCGCAATGCCATCTCTGGCAATCATGGTGGAACGGAAGGAAGGCACCTCTTCCCCTGTGACCGCAATGTCAGCCTCACCTAACTCAATGGTTCGAATAGGTTTGGCGTTGGGATGCCAAAAAAAATCAACAGAAATTGAAGGGTGGCGTTGCTCAAATGCGTCCGCCAAAATTTCCATGAGATAGCGTTCCGGTCCATTCCCGGATATGAGAATGGTCTTGGATGGGCTTGACGCATCATCGACCATGTTGGGTTTGGATAGCAGCCCTTTAGCCGCAAATGTTTGAGGCAAGGGAAGAAAAAGACTGATTAGCAAAAAGCCTATTAAGCCAAATGAATTCCGTAGGTTAGAGAATTTTGGGAACCATCGGACCATAATGAAGGCTTGTGAGAACACTAGGTGATTTGATGGTGAAAAGAATTCGAACAAAAACTGACAATATTTTTAAAAAAACGGGGCCATCATTTCGGTTTGAGGAAATGAATGTCAAGAGAAAAAGGATTAAGTGGTAAAGGAGCGGGAAACTCTTCTACCCGATTCTTTTTAGGTAAATAGCCTGGTCTTCACCATGACTCACCAGGACCGGGTTGGGAGTTCGCTTCTGTTGGGGCTTCACGCATTCCCGACATGGGTGGAAGTTTTTTAAATTTTTCCATACGTTCATCGTGCATATTATACGCTTTCATTTCAGAAAAACCCGTTTTATGTGTACCGACAATTTTAGAAGCAAAGGATGACATAATTCGCCGGCTGTTTGCCTTTTGGCATTTCGGGCATGTTGTCTCTTCTGGTTTGATGCTCAAGGCTTGCATAGCTTCGAATCCATGGTCACAGGACTCACAGACATATTCGTATAATGGCATGATGTGGCTCCTTTAATGAAAGGCAAAAAGTGAACGCATTGTAATATTAAATTATATAGGAGAAATGGGTGGTAGTGCCAATAGGGTGTCGTACTAATTTCCCTATCAATATCCATAAAATAGCCAGGCGCAATCTTGACGCTTACTAGGCAGTTCTATAAACTGTCTGATTCGTCTACAATTTGGAGGGTTTCGCAATGTCGGTGCTTATTCGGAAGTTTAAATTGCCCACGGGAATGATGAAAGAAGAACGTATTGATGAGCCGGATCGTATTGAACGATACATGCAGTTTTTTGATAGAGAAGGTAAAGCGAAACTCGAAGCTGGGCAAAAAGTCTTTATTGATAAGGACGAATGGCAACTGCTTGAAGATTAAGACCCTTCCATTCCTTTCCCTTCCATCTTTTTCTGTCCTTCATACGGTGTCTTCAACCTGCCAAAAAGCAACTTAGGAAGCATTCCTAAAAAGGGAAATAATGAGATGGGCTATTGGATTCATTTAAAACGATCTCTTGATCAGGCCATGATGCATCGAGACCGGTGTTTGGAAATTCCCTCTGGTCCTCATCGGGCTGATTACTGGCAAGGGGGATGGGAGGAATATCCCGATAAAGATTCCGCCTTGGATGCGCTGGAAAATACTGATGCCACGGCTCAGCTTAAGTGTCCTGTTTGTAAACCGTGACCTTCCCTGCCTACTCCGGTTGTCTCAATTCCTCTATTTTTCCACAAACCGTTTTAAAGGTAAGATCCTGGTATGGCGCAAAAGTTTGGGAATGCTCGATGGGTGAAAGAAGGCTATTTCGATAATCGGACGCCTGATGTTGTCGTGGGACAAATAACATTTGCGGTTCTAGGAGTGGTAGACTTTTGCCTTTCGGGAGACCTGAGTGGAGAAGCTGCGGGAAAGGTCATTCAGTTTCGTAATCCAAAGTTTCTGGATGATCCGTATGCCGGAGAGATGTTACATGATTTTGCCATTCCACAATTAGGGAAAGTGAGCTTGTTTTCGTTTGACCCACACCCTCTTTTGTCACCGCATCCATACTTTGAATGGTTCTCGCTCGATCAACAACATTGCCGTATTGAGCTTGAACCAGATGATGCTTGGATAGTAGCCGAGTCTGAATGGGAAGCGATCACGAATGCTTCTCAACGTATTCGTGAAGCCTTCGTTCCCAGTTTAGGTCCCTCTGCTTCCTAACCTGATGCCAAAATTCTAAAAAGGTAAGCCTCAATCCCTTGGGCCTTAATTCCATTGACTCCGTTTTTTGTGGTTCGTAGAATGCTCGTATGAATGATCGATTTTTAAAAGCCTGTCTTCGCCAGTCGGTAGACCGTACCCCGGTCTGGTTTATGCGGCAAGCCGGTCGGTATATGGCGGAGTATCAAGCCATTCGTCGCCGGCATTCCATTTTGGAAGTCTGCAAAACGCCTGCACTGGCCGCTGAAGTGACGCTCCAACCTATCCAACGATTTCAGCTAGATGCCGCGATCATTTTTGCGGATATTTTATTGCCGTTAGAAGCCATGGGGCTTCACCTGGAATTTATCGAAGGGAAAGGCCCCGTTATCGATAATCCTATTCGCGGAGAAATGGGAATTGTCGAACTTCGTACGGTGGATGGTGAAGCCTTTGGGTATGCGGGGGAAGCGATTAGGCAAGCCTTAGAGGCCCTAGATAACCGGGTTCCGTTAATCGGGTTTGCAGGTGCGCCATTCACGTTAGCGAGTTACGCGATTGAAGGTGGGAGCTCCAGAGATTATGCTCGCACCAAACAACTCATGTTTTCGCAGCCAATCGTCTGGCATCAATTAATGTCTAAACTGTCTGCGGTGGTGATCGAGTATTTACGAGTTCAAAGTCGAGCAGGAGCCCAGGCAATCCAATTATTCGATAGTTGGGTGGGGTGTTTAAGTCCGGGGGACTATGAAGAATATGTCTTGCCTCATGTCCAATCGATTTTTTCGGCTTTACGGGTTGAAGGGATTCCGCTTATTTATTTTGGAACGGGGACCACAGGCTTGTTGCCATTAATGCGAAAAGCCGGCAGTGATGTGATGGGGGTCGATTGGCGTATTCGATTGGATGAGGGATGGAATTTGGTTGGCCATGATATGGCGATTCAGGGTAATTTAGACCCCATGGTGTTGTTTGCATCGGAGAAGGAAATTGAACGGCGGGTACGAGAGATCATGCAGCAAGCCGCTGGACGTCCCGGGCATATTTTTAATTTGGGTCATGGCATTCTTCCAACCACACCTTTACACAGTGTTGAATTTGCCATTGATTGTGTAAGACGTTTTTCACATGAGTTCCATGCCGACGGCTAGATAGCCTCTTCCTCATTCTACCTCGTGTCTTTCAGTCAAAAAGTTTGGTGATGCCGCAATCTCCCTCTTCTTCTCAATAATTACTTCTCAACATTTTTCCAAAGAACGTGTCACGATCTTCTTATCATGTCGTTATTGTTGGTGGTGGGATTTCTGGACTCTCAACCGCATTTTTTGTCATGGAAGAGGCTGAAGCACATCAACTGCCTATACAATGTACGGTTGTTGAGCGAGATGGCCGTTGGGGCGGAAAAATTTTGACCAACCACTTGCCCAATCTTCTTATTGAAGGAGGTCCAGACTCCTTTTTAACCTCTAAGCCCTGGGCCATGGAGTTGTGCCGAACCTTGGGACTCGGGGATCAGCTCATTCCAACGAATGCGGAACATAACCGGACTTTTTCATTGTGCCGAGGGGTTTTGCGGGAATTGCCTCAAGGATTATTAGCCTTTCGCCCACAACGTGTGGAGAGACTGGTTTCCGGAGGACTGTTATCTTGGAGGGGTCTTCTGCGAATGGGAGCCGAGCGCTTTTGGCCCTATTCATCTTCTGGACAATCTGAAGAAACCTTGGGGAGCTTTTTCAGGCGGCGGTTTGGGGCGGAAGCCTTTGATTATCTGATTGAACCCCTTGTTGCCGGGATTTATGCTGGAGATGCGGATGAACTCAGTATCGAAGCCACCTTCCCACGATTCAAAGAATTAGAACAGCAGTATGGGAGCGTGATCAAAGGGATGCGGGCGGCTCAAGCAAACGCGAAGGCAGGGATGGCTCCCACGTCTCCAGGTTCGTCTCCCTCTTTATTTATGACGCTTCGAAATGGCTTAGGAGAGCTTATTGAAACCCTCACGCAGCGATTGATTGATCGAGGGGTTCAGTTAAAGACCGGTTCTGGGTGTCGAAATGTTCAGGCATCCACTGAAGGTGAAAGGGCATTTTCAATGACGCTCGACCATGACACTATCCTCACCGCTGATGCCGTTGTCCTTGCGACGCCGGCATTCCAAACGGCCAAAATAATTCGTGAGCTGCTTCCGGAAGCGGCCAATATATTAGAACGCATTCCCTATACGTCTACTGCCACGATTTCCATGGCGTATCCTACAGATGCTGTTGGTAGGCATATTCGAGGGTTTGGCTTTGTCGTACCCCGAAAAGAACAACGGCCCCTCTTAGCTGGTACCTGGACGTCACTCAAATGGCCATTCCGCAGTCAAAAAGGGGAGACCCTCATTCGTTGTTATGTGGGTGGAAGAGGCCGGGAACACATTCTAGAAAACGATGATAGGCATCTCGTGGAATCCGTCCGGAAAGAATTGGAAGCTATTGTCGGAATTACGGGGTCTCCCACCTACACGGAAGTTCATCGTTGGGTTCAGGGGATGCCACAATATGTTATCGGTCATCAGGACCGGGTTGCCAAAATTAAGGAATATTTGGTTCCTTGGCCCAAGCTGCACATCAGTGGTGCCGGACTTTATGGAATTGGTATCCCGGATTGTATTCGCGAAGGGAAGCGGGTTGCGGATAGCCTCATAGAATCTTTCCTTGCAACAACAACTGCATCCTAAGAAAATGGCTTGGCGTTTTCACAAAAGTTCGACCTAGAGCTAAGAGGGCATGGAAGAGATTATTGGCGTACATGTTGTGGTAAAGGGAAAAGTCCAAGGGGTTGGGTTCCGAGCATTTACGGAATCTCAGGCTACCCAAAAGGGTTTGCATGGGTGGGTTTGTAACCAGCCAGACGGGACGGTTGAGCTGGAAGCTGAAGGCCCTAAGCCAGAGCTAGAGGCTTTTCTCAGCATGCTCCAAGAAGGCCCTCGACTCTCACATGTCACACAAATTATGGTTGACTGGAAAGGCGCAAACAGGCACACTCACGGGTTTACCATTAGGCGAGGCGAACCTGAGACTTTTCCTTCCGATGCCTGAACAGGCTTCGCCTGATGTCGGCTTTAGGTTGTCCCAGTTCTATTTCGAAATGTTGCTATGAATTATAAATCCTTTATTCGAGAAGTCCCGGATTTCCCTAGGCCGGGTATTTTGTTTTATGACATTACCACGTTATTGAAAGAACCGACGTGTCTCCGAGGCATTATTGATGATCTGGTTAAAACATATCAGGGAAAAGGTATTGCCAAAGTCGTAGGTATGGAATCACGAGGGTTCATACTGGGGAGCCCGTTGGCCTATCATCTCAATGCGGGGTTTGTGCCTGTCCGAAAACCTGGCAAACTGCCTGCTGATGTCTTTGAGGTGAAATACAATTTAGAATATGGCTCTAACTCCCTTGCGATCCATCGAGATGCCATCCAAGAAGGAGAGTCTGTTCTTATTGTTGATGATCTGTTAGCCACAGGGGGAACGGCGGCAGCGACCGTCCATTTGATCCGACAATTAGGCGGGGAAATTGCTGGGGTAGGGTTTTTAGTCGAATTAGTAGGGCTTGAAGGTCGCAAAAAATTAGATGGGTGTGCCGTCCATTCGTTAATAACCTATGACTAAAACGAATTGATGAATGTGCTTGAATGGTGTGATTCATTTTGGTGCTGATGTTCCAATGCATGATCCTCCGGGAGGGTCATTTGTTTGTTAACCTCCGAATGGAGAAAGGAATCTAAGAATGGCCGCACGATCGGGGAAGAAAGTCACGAAACCCACCACGACACGTGTGAAAAAGACAGCCGTGAAGGCGGCAGCTCTAGCTTCGCCATCTTCAAAAAAGGCGATGAAAAAAGTTAAATCGGTGGTTTCTCAGCCATCCGCACCTTCTCCCAAAAAGGCCAAGAAAAAAGTTGGGTCTGATACCCGGCATGCCGCTCTTAAGGAAATATTGCTTATTAAACGTGAAGCCCTGATTCAACAAATAAAGCAACAGCTGGGGCAATCCGTCACTGAGGAGCAGCAACGCCGTCTGGAAGCTGCCATGGATAGTGGCGATCAAGCCTTGGTAGATTTAGAGCGCGAAATGGGCATTTCTCTCCAAGAAATGCGAAACCGCGAACGCCAACTCATTGATGATGCGTTAGATAGCTTGGATGAAGGTACCTATGGCGTATGTGCCGATTGCGAGGAAGAAATCAGTGAGAAACGTCTTCACGCGCTGCCATTTGCTCGTTTGTGTGTGGAATGTCAATCCAAGCGGGAACTGATGGAGAAAATTGAGCGATCTGAGCAACGATCGTAATCAAACATCACTCCCTCTTTATCCGTATGTGTGTACCTGAATAGTTTTGGCAATCACTTTTACGCGACATCTACTCGACAGCAACATCTGATTCTCCCATTCTCTTTTTGTCACAGTTTAGTTTAACTTCTGGATCTCAAAAACGGATTGAGCTTTCATCCGTGCTTGTCCTCGGATTGATCCCCATTCTGAGGACAAGGGAAACACAATGGTGCCTGTCCCTGTAGTCATATTGGCGAGCGGTGGTCTCGATTCCACCGTCACAGCTGCTCTCGCGAAGGCTGAGGGGTGTGATCTGTATTTGTTGACCATAGACTATGGGCAGCGGCATCGATTTGAAATTGAATGTGCCAAAAAAATTGCTGTGTGGCTTGAGGCAAAAGATCATAAAATTCTTCAACTGGATTTAGGGCTATTCGGTGGGTCGGCATTAACGGACCAGATTCCCGTGCCAACTGATCGGCCATCGCATGAACGGGAGCATGGAATTCCTGTGACTTATGTCCCGGCGCGTAATACGATATTCCTGAGCTTAGCGTTGGCCTATGCGGAGGTACTCAACGCAACGAAAATATTTTTTGGAGCAAATATTCGAGATTACTCAGGGTATCCGGATTGTCGTCCGGAATTCATTCAGGCATTTATGGAAGTCGCCAAACAGGGTACGCGTCTCGGCCAAGAGGGCCATCCAATGGAAGTCATGGCTCCATTACTGTATATGACCAAACGAGAGATTATTCAAAAAGGGCAGGAACTTCATGTGCCCTTTCAATTCACGAGTAGTTGTTATCAGCCTGGCCCCGATCATCGTCCTTGTGGCCATTGCGATAGTTGTCTGATTCGTCAAGAGGGGTTTCTGGACGCTCAACTATCTGACCCGGCCATCACGCATTCTCACTCGTAAGGAGAGAAAAATATGAAATCTTGGCCTATGCAGCATACGACCAAAAAGATCATGTTATGCCTCTGTTGCTTGTTCCTATTGGGGTGTTCGGAGAACGGCTCCAATGCTCAGAGTGCGCCGGTATCATCGCCGACCATCCTGGCTTCTGCTGACAAGCCGTTACCCGCTGAATTAGAAGAAGGCGAATCGAAGTTTAATAATTTTTGTTCTCGATGCCATGGAGCTCAAGGGAATGGCACCAATAATGGACCACCCTTGGTCCATAAAATCTATGAACCCAATCACCATGCCGATATGGCCTTTCAGCGAGCCGCTGCGCAAGGTGTCCGGGCCCATCATTGGAAGTTTGGGAATATGCCGAAAATTGATGGGGTCCTACCAGAAGATGTTTCACAAATCATTGGGTATGTCCGCTGGCTTCAACGACAAGCCGGAATTTTCTAAAGCCTTCTCAGGGCATATGTTGATCCAGCTGGTTCACCAGTGATTGAATTCGTGTAAATCCTCCCTGCCAGAATTTCCGAGAACTGACGTCAACTCCTAAGGGGGTGAGCAGCGCCTGGGGGCTGGCTGAACCACCGCCTGCCAGTAATTCTATATATTTAGGAATAAAGGTTTTTCCTTCTTTTTTATACTGCTGGAAGAGTGCGAGGACTAATAAATTGCCAAAGCTGTAGGAATAACAATAAAACGGACTGCCAAAAATATGGGGGATCGCTAACCATTCCCAACGAAATTCCTCTCCGACCTTGATGGCCTTCCCAAATTGTTCCCGCAAAAACGTGAGGTAGACCCCTGCCAAATCATCAATTGTCGTCCCCTGGCCGATCATGCGATGGGCCTCCCGTTCAAAGAGCACAAAAAACGCCTGACGCATAATGGTGGCATAGACATCATCGAGTTGACTGAGGAGGAGGCTCACCTTTGTTGTGTGATCGTGCTCTTGCGTGAGCAGCGAATCAGAGAGCAGTTGTTCCCCAAAAATAGAGGCGGTTTCAGCCAGGGGAAGGGCTGAGTGAAAGGTCAATACAGAATGATTCTCGGCCAACATGGCATGAACGGCATGCCCCAACTCATGGGCCAAGGTGGAGACGTCGCGGGCTTCTCCGGTGAAATTCACCAACACATACGGTGTCTGTTTTGGTCGAATGCTATAGCAAAAGGCGCCTCCCATTTTGCCGGGACGAATGACGGCATCGAGATGTCGTTCTCGAATGACTCGAGAAGCGGGATCCGCCAGGACAGGGGAAAAGCTTTGATAGGCCTCCATCACCATGCTCTCGGCACGAGAAAACGTATAGCGACGGGTCTTGCCGCCATAGGGAGCATACAAGTCGTAACGATGAAAGGTTTTGAGTTTAAGGAGTCGTTGTTTGAGGCGAAAGTATTGTTGGAACACATCCACATTTTTTCGGCAGGTAGTCAGAAGCGCATCAACCGCTGGTTCGGGAAGATCATTGGCCATATTTCGAACAGCAATCGGAGAAGAATAATGGCGTAACTGTAAGCCTTCATTGCCCCAATCTTGGACCAGATGCTTGTAGAGATCTCCCAAAATGTCTCGTTGTGCCCCATAGACTTTAAACAGGGATTGATAAGCCCCGCGACGAACGGATGCCAATGGATGACGGACGTAGCTCATTAATTGTTCGCGAGTCAATTGCTTGGTGCGCCCTTGATATTTGAGCGGGAAACTTAAGCTGTTCGTGGTGACACCATACAACGCTTCTAAGGCTTGCCGACCAGTCGTATTTTTTATGGTCACAATACGTTCTTCGGATTCCCGTAACGTATGCTGTGTTAATCGAGTGAGGGTATCCAGGTAATAGTGATGCCGTGTGGCGTGAATGGAAAGACGGGAGGCCTGCTTTGGCGTGAGACTTTGCCACCACAGATCGAAAAATAACAGACGTGGATAAAATTGAGCGAGCCGATTTCGAATGTGATTGTCAAAGGCCCGTGCTGTTTGATTTTTGGTGTTTTCGGCGAACCATAAAAAGGC
>JAQBGS010000424.1:0-5005 GCA_032128535.1 Nitrospirota bacterium | reverse complement strand
CCAGGAAGAATTGCGGCTAGGATCGTCAAAAAATGCCATTCCTGTTGGGGGAACAGGAATGGTGGCCGAAATTTTAAATTCCGTCAAAAAAAATGTGGAAGGCGAGATTCTCACGGCCTTGGAGGCAAAAGACCCGGATGTGGCCGAAGAAATACGCGGAAAAATGTTTGTGTTCGAAGATCTGGAGTCGATTGATGATCGGGGCATGCAGGAAGTGTTGCGTGAAGTGAGCAAGGAGGAATTGCTCCTGGCTCTCAAACCGGTCGAAGGCCCGCTTCGCGATAAATTCATGAACAATATGTCGAGTCGTGCGGCAGAATCTTTGAAAGAGGATATGGAAACTCGTGGCCCGGTCAAACTGAGCGATGTGGAGCTGGCGCAGCAAAATATTATCAAGACGGTGCAACGACTGGCAGGTGAAGGTCGAGTGGCTCTCGGCGGAAAAGGCGAAGAGCAAATGGTCTAAGGTTGGTTAACCGATGAAACACAAGGACCAAGTACAAAAATTTGAGATGGTGGAATTGATCCCAAATGGTGCGAGGGATCAAGAAGAGGAGGAACAATCCCATGATTGTTCTTTGCTACAGCAGCATGCCTTTAAGCAAGGATGGCTGAAAGGTTTGAAAGAAGGCCGAGCCCAATGTCAGGCCAAGGTCGATGAAGAACTCAAGCGGGCTATTCAGATGGCCAATCAGATCGGGCGGGCTCGAGTGGTGGCGCTTGAAGAACAAGATCGAGATATTGTGGAAGTGGCATTAGTCATTTCCCAAAAAATCATTCTGCGAGAGATTGAGACAGACAAAGAACTCATCGTCCGGCAAGTCCGCCAGATTCTGGGGCTTCTGCTTAATAAATGTCTTGTGACGCTCAAGGTCCACCCTCAAGATCTTGCGGCGCTGGAGCCACTCCGTGACGCGCTACGGGCCGAATTTCTTGATGGGGATCATTTGAGCATCGAAGGGCATGACGATGTGCAGCCGGGGGGATGTGTAATCGAACAGGTGGGATTACAGTTAGATGCACGGCTTGAGCAGCAACTGGAAACCGTGGCTGCCGAATTTGGTTTGGAAAGGTCTCCTTCATGAGTCTGGCCTCGATTCACCAGCGCTTGGATGAACTGTCCACCACCACAGTCACTGGTCGCGTGGTGAAAGCTGTGGGGCTGACATTGGAAGCCACGGGGTCAGGGGCGGCAGTAGGGCAGCGTTGTCATATTTTTAGTCAGCGGCGCCAGTCTATTCTAGAGGGTGAAGTCATCGGATTTAAGGAACAACGTGTGGTGGTGATGCCCTTTGGGCCGGTCCGAGGGATTGGTGCCGGAGATTTGGTTCGATATGACCCCAGTTCCCCACGGTTGCTTGTCGGACAGAATCTGCTAGGGCGAGTGGTCGATGGGTTAGGCCAACCCGTTGATGACAAAGGTCCCCTTCCTCGTAGTCAACGGTATGCCCTCTATGCCCCTGCTCCCGCGCCCATGAAGCGCAAACGAATCACCACACCGATGGACTTAGGGGTTCAAGCAATCAATGCGTTATTAACTTGTGGCGTTGGGCAAAAGTTAGGGATCTTTGCAGGAAGTGGTGTCGGAAAGAGTGTGCTCATGGGCATGTTGTGTCGCCATACGAAGGCCGATGTGAATGTGATTGCGTTGGTGGGAGAACGCGGCCGAGAGGTCAAAGAATTTCTGGAACGGGATTTGGGGCCCGAAAGTCTCCGCCGATCCGTGGTGGTCGTGGCCACGTCCGATCAATCACCGTTGGTTCGTGTCCGAGCCGTGTTTGTGGCCACGGCGATTGCGGAATATTTTCGCGATCAAGGCAACCATGTACTCTTGCTGGTCGACTCCCTGACGCGTTTAGCCCATGCCCAACGAGAGGTGGGATTGGCCGCCGGAGAACCGCCGACGACAAAGGGCTACCCGCCTTCCGTGTTTACGCTGTTTCCACAGGTATTAGAGCGGGTGGGTCCGTTAGAAAATGGCTCAATCACTGGTCTCTACACCGTGTTAGTGGATGGTGATGATCTGAACGATCCCATCGTCGATTCGATGCGCTCCATTTTGGATGGACATATAGTGCTATCTCGGCAATTGGCGATGCAAGGACATTTTCCAGCTATTGACGTACTGCAAAGTGTCAGTCGGGTGATGTCAGATATCGTGTCGGACTCGCATGCCGAGGCGACCAGAACCATTATTCAATTAATGGCTGAATATCGAAATTCAGAAGACCTGATTAATTTGGGGGCATATCAACCGGGAACCAATGCACGACTGGATGCGGCCATTCAGATGAAAGAGCCCATTGATCACTATCTCAAGCAAAAGCGTGAAGTGGCTGTCAGTTTAGCAGAGAGTTGGAAAAACCTTGAGACATTGACCGCACAAGGTCGAAGTCTCCTTATCCCAAGAGGAAAAACCCGATGAATTGGACGACCTTATTACGATTTCGGAAACAAGTAGAAGACTTGGCTCGGGAAGGGGTGGTTCTGGCTGAATGGGAAAAAAGCCAGGAGGTGAGCGAACGTGAATCGCTGGGGCAGGAAATGGAAACGTTGGTAGGTGAATTGGAACACCAGATTCAAATGGGAATGGAGTCGCTGTTTGCGGAGGAGCGGTATCGATGGCTGGACCAGTTGGGGACAGCGATGGAAACACGGACAGAACAGATTCAGAAGTTGGAGGAAACCTTGGTCGGACTACGGGAAAAATTACAAAAAGCGTATCACGCCAGACGGGTGGTCGAAATCGTGATTGCCAAGAAAGAGGCCGAGGTGTTGAAAAGGGTCGCGGCTCAGGAACAGCGTATCCAAGAAGACGTGTCTGCCCATGCGTTTGTCACCTGTTACCTTGAAGAAATGACCTAGTAGCATGATGTTGCCTAGTCGACACAAAATTTTCTGGTGGTGTGGTGTGGTGGTGGTGTGGGCGACTGCGGCGTGGTCTGTGCAAGCGACTACGGAACACCCTCCTAGTGAAACGCTTGAAAATCAACAAGTTGAAGAAGATTTGTCCGTGGAGCCCCGCAGTGAAGAAACCACGTTGGTGGAAGATCTTCAAGCCCGCTTGAAGGAGATTGAGGAGCGGGAACGTGGATTGCAACTTCGCGAAGAACAGATCGTGTCGTTGCAGCGAGATGTCGAGGCCCTGGCGGCACGACAGGCCAAAGAAGCCAAGCGGTTGGAAAAAGAAGCGGCCGCGTTAACTGAAGAGCAACGGAGGTATTTAGAGCAAGATCCTGCGCTTGTGCATTTACTGAAAATTTATGAGGCGATGGACCCTGAAGAAAGCGCGTTACGAATCGAAGAAATGCGAGAGGGGCTCGCGCTAGATATTCTTGCAGGAATCAAGAATAAGACGGCCGCAGGGATTTTGGCCGGAGTCAATCCAAAGAAAGCGGCACGCTTATCTGAAGGACTTCAGACATATCGTGAACTTAAACTGAAACGACCAGTCGATTCGAAAGCGCCAAAATAAATTATGAGTTCACTGCTTCCTATATTGGTGAGTCCACAAAACGGCCCTTCCGTCCTTGGTGGCGATGGGCCCACGACCGGACTCTTGGGGCAAGTGAGCACAGGGCAATCCAAGTCATCAAGTCAAACTTTCGCCCAGGCATTCTCCCAAGTGCTCAATGAACAGGGGGATACGCCAGCGTTTCTCAAACAATTGCAAACGTTGATTTTCACGCGAAGCCAGCACGATGGAGTGTTGCCGAATTCGTTTTTACAAAATGAGGTTCGTCATCTTAAAGCATTGGTGGATCCCGATATACTGAGAAACATTATCAGTAACGAATCGGCTCCAAATCAAAATCAGGAGATTTCATTTGAGCAAAATCCCTTACCTGGAATCGTGCCAACGATTCCTCATTCTCTCTTTCAAGGCATTCAACCGCTGCCGTGGATAGTATTTCAAGGTCATGAGTTCCAACAATCTGGTGGAAACCCTACTCTGACAGTCAAACAGGCATCTTTGGGGTTGAAGCTAGAGGAAGGGTTGTCGGTACCGACTGTTGTTCCATTGCAAAAAGATGCACCCGGGGGGTTGCAACAGGTTGGACGATTCGTGGTTGAGGACGAAATATCAAGACCCCAAATCCTTCAACGAACGGAAACTCCACTTCTTCGATCCCACAATGTGCAAGCCCCTCCCATTCCTCCGGCAACAGCCCTACAGGCGGAAGGGCCTGCTGGATTTGCGGGACCGGGCCAGACGAACCAGTTGGCGATGAAAACAATTCTAGGAAATTCCCCCGTTTTGGGTAAGGTGTCCGGTCCTGGGCCCGAACATCATACGACGGTTCCGGTTGATGTGGTAGGAGAATCTGGGTTGGTGGCCAAAGGGGAACGAGCACAATCCATTGCGGAAACTTCCGTTAAGAGCATGGGTGTGGATCTCAGTAACGGACAGGGGTTGGGAAGTGGGATGAACCATTTCACAAACTCCCAATCCGGATTTCAACAGCCGCACATGTTTTCTGGCCAAGGGGTTGGATTACGAGCGATGGAGGAACGTGGGGTCGAATTTCCAGCACAGACATTACAACGCCTCCAAATGGATGTCCAATTATCTGACAATCAGCGCGTCCTGATTGATGTGGGAGTGCAGAACAAACAAGTCTATGCAGGGTTGGTCATGGATCATTCGATCCTACGAAACCTCGCGAATCAATTTGTTCCCCAACTGGAACATCAATTATCTCAGGTTGATTTGGAACTGCAAGAATTTTCTGCGGAAGTTCGTGAGGAACGTCAACAAGAGCCTGGCACGTGGTTTGACGATTCGAGGTCTCACGAGGGCCAACAATCCGGACAAGGGGCTCACGATGAGCGGCCCTCTACGAAGAATGTGCTGAATCAACGGCTAGAGCAAGGATTGCATCTCTTGGCATAAGAAAATAGGCTACGCCCTGAAGCATACCAAAAGGAGAATGGAGATATGGACCCGATAACGCCAACAACATCAACTTCCACCGTAACCGGGCAGGGTAATGTACAGGCGGCG
>JAQBGS010000423.1:0-6459 GCA_032128535.1 Nitrospirota bacterium | reverse complement strand
AAGGCAGGGGAGGCCTTTGGCGACCAGCACGCAGACATGGCCCTGCCGTTTACAGTCTAAACAGACACTGTGCTTGGGAATATGAGGCTTCACCCCTTGCAGTAAATCAGTTAAGACTCGCAGAAGTTGTTGCTTATCGATCGGACAGCCCCAGAGTTCATAGTCCACCGTGACATGTTCGGAGATGGGGGTCGAGGTACTCAAACTCTGGATATATTCGGGGTTAGGGTATACCGCTCGTTTGAAGGCTTCGATGTTGGACCAATTCCGCAAGGCTTGGATGCCGCCAGATGTCGCACATGCGCCAATTGTAATCAGGGTCGTCGTCTGTTGGCGAAGTTCAAGAACGCGAGGCAAATCTTCAGGACAGGTAATCGAACCTTCCACAAAAGCAATGTCATAGGGCCCTGCCTGCATATCGCTGGAGGCTTCAGGGAAGTAGGCAATGTCGATGGCTGCTCCCAAGGTCAGAAGATCGTCTTCCAAATTCAAAATACTCAGTTGGCAGCCGTCACAGGAAGCAAACTTCACCACCGCCACTCGCGGACGTTTTCTGCTTGGAGAAATGTTAGATTCTGACATAGGCGAATTCTTTTACAGCTTTTCTTTCTTTATGGTCATTCCCGACATTGTTAATTGGGAATCCATCTTTTTCTTATTCCCCTCCTTTGTAAGGAGGGGTTAGGGGAGGTAGGAATTCTATTCTTTTTACACCCCCACTTTCCCCATAAAGGGCATGACCCGGTCCAACCGCATCACCGGTCCATCTTTGCACAGAAAGAACGGACCAAGCTGGCAATGCCCACACAAACCAATCCCACATTCCATATGTCGCTCAAGGGACACATACATCGAATCAGGACACAAACCTTTATGCGTCAACACATTGCACGCGACTCGCATCATGATCTCGGGCCCACACATCATGACCAGGGTATTGTCGGGTTCCAATTGAAGCTCGTCAAAGAGTTCCGTGACTACGCCCACATGACTATGCCACGTTTTCCCGGGTTCGTCGCTGGTGAGCAGGACCTTTGTATTAGGTTGGTGTCGCCAGGTATCGTAGCGCTCGCGATACAGCAAGTCATGCGGGGTTTTCACGCCATGGAGGATGGTCAGATTCCCATACTCCTCTCGCCTCCGGAATATATATTCGATGGCCCCAACCACTGGTGCACAGCCTAGCCCACCGGTAACGACCAAAATATCTTTCCCTTTCCCTTCCTGCATCGGCCATCCCTTTCCGAAGGGACCACGAATGCCTAGGGTTTCGCCAACCTGCATTTTGCCTAATACCTGGGTAACCCGCCCCACAATTCGAATAGTGTGGTTTAAAAAATCTGGTTCGTCCGGATCAGACACGATGGAAATCGCCACTTCACCCACACCAAACACATACAGCATATTGAATTGCCCAGCCTCAAACCGAAACGCCTCTCGGTGCGCAGGGTCGATAAGTTGAAGGCGAAAGGTGACGATATCGGTGGATTCTTGTTTCCGTTCCACAATCGTGGCCGGATGAATGAGATAGGGATTGTGGGGCATGCTAAGTGGAATTTCTAACATTTCTTCGGCCTTTTTCGATTCTCATACATGGAACAGAAAAATAAGTGTAGCGTTTTTCCTCAAAAAGCCAAAATCGGACGTTCCTTAGTTGGTACACAGCAATTTCAAAACCAAAAACTCTGGCAGTGCTCCTAAGGCATTAAAAAATATGTAATAGTCGTGAATATGATGCCTGAAAAGGGGACCCACTTCTTTAGGTCACATTCTAGAATAAATTTTTTGATATACGTATACTTGGCCTGATGTGATATGTTGACCTGGGAATTCAGGAAAATATTTGTTAGGTAGATAAAGAAATGAATACACTTCAACGAGAATCCTTTGCGCGATCGGGAAGTGAACAGGAATGGCTGCTGGAAAACACTTGGTGCGATGAATGTGGGGAAGCTGATTTAGGAATGATTTCACCTCAGGAGTACGCGGAAAATGGGGAAATTTTTTGGGAGGGTATATGTAAGCGGTGTAACCAGCAGTTCGATCAGAAATCACGGAGGCGAATACTGAATGACGAGCTGATATAGAAAACTTTGGGAAACACTCTCATTTTTTATCTAGAACTCTGTCGCCCCTAATTGTAAAAACATTATGGATGAAAATTGGTCGAATATTGGCGAGTCTGAAAAGCCGTCGAATAATACACGAACCATTGGGATGGTCCTTCTGGGCCTAGGGGTGGTGTTAGCGGGATGGGTGGTCACGATTATTTACCGTTTAATCACCGGAGACGGAACCCAGGAAATTATATCCAACCTTATTCCGATGGAATCCCTGACGATTACAATCAAGTCTTCATCTGAGGGCATGATCGTGCCCGAATCGTTTTTTTACGTGGTGGGGCTGTTTTTCTGTGTGCTCTTGCTAGCCATCAGTGGAGGCATTGCCAAAGTCTTGATTGCCAACGGTGTCAAAATGCTTCAGCCGGATATTTACGGGTCAATAGAAAAATTACGAAAAGAGATTCAAGAGCAAAGGCATACGCGAACATAGGTGGAATCCCCCGACCCTTCTTGTCCCCTTGTATGCTTTGCTTTTCCGTCTGGATTTCCAGGCGCAATTTCATGCTCATTTATTTATTGCTCATTGGCTTCTTCCCCAAGGAGAAGCACGATGAGGCGTCTGTGAATTGGTTTCTGTGACTTTGCCCATGATCACCATATTGGGCGAGAGGTTGCGATATGCGGATTTATATGATAACGTACGATATCACGTACGTTAAGGGGGCGGTGTTCTATGGATTCTATTACGGCGACAGAGGCTCGAAAACAGCTCTATTCACTATTAGACGAAGTCGCGGATTCTCACCACCCGGTTCAGATTACCGGGAAGCGATCATCGGCTGTTCTTATTTCTGAAGAAGATTGGAGGGCTATTCAGGAAACCCTGTATCTCCAAGCAATTCCTGGAATGAAAGCTTCTATTAAGAAAGGTCTGAAAACTTCAGTGGGCAAGTGTGCCACGGAGCCAGGTTGGTGAAAAAGTGGAAAGTGGTGTTTACCAAACAGGCACAAAAAGATGCCAAGAAACTTTCCCAATCCGGTCTAAGGCCACAGGCTGAGAAGTTACTCAAGATCCTAGAACAAAACCCTTTCCAAAATCCTCCCTCATATGAAAAGCTTGTAGGCGATTTGTCGGGCGCCTGTTCCCGCCGTATCAATATTCAACATCGCCTGGTATATCAAGTTCTAAAGGATATTCAAACGGTTAAGGTTATTCGAATGTGGACGCACTTCGAATAGGGTAGTACAAAGGCCAAAAATTTTCGTGGATGCTATGAATGTGGTTGGCAAAGGGCGTGGACTTCTTCGGTGAGGTCGATGCCTACGGGGCACCAGGTGATGCATCGCCCGCAACCAACACATCCGGATGTACCGAACTGATCGATCCATGAGGCAAGCTTATGTGTCAGCCACATACGATAACGGTCTTTGGTCGTGGGACGGAAATTCTTCCCGTGAATATAGCCATGATCGGGTGTGAAGCAGGAATCCCACACCCGGGTATGTTCGGATTGTTGAAAGTCTAGGGAAGGCGTTTCTTCGACACCGTGGCAAAAGCACGTGGGACAGACCATCGTACAGTTGGTACAGGATAAACAGCGGGCCGCCACTTGATCCCAACGCGGATGATCGTGGGCTTCATACAAGGCATCCGGTAGGTTGGATTTTGGCAGACTGCGAGTCTGGCTTGCCGCACATGCGGCTATCAGTTCCTCATCCTGCTTGATCCGTTCTTCTGACGCGAAAGAACAGGGTAGTTGCTCCAAGACTTTCAGACCCTTCGCACTTCCAGCTTCAATCAGGAAATCTTCATCAGCCTCCGTTAAACTGAGATCGAATCCTTGCAGTGCTTTTGGGCCCGTTTCCATTGACGCGCAAAAGCAGGTTGAATGGGCTCTGGTGCAATTGACCGCGATTAGAAATAGGTTTTCCCGTCGTTGTTGATAGTACGGATCGGGATAGGTGCCATGCAGGAAAATTTGATCTTGAATGCCTAGACCGGCCAGGTCGCAGGCCCGCACACCCAAAACAGCGGTCGGTGTAATATCAGGCTGAATTTCTTTAGCTGAAAAGGTGTGGTCTTGACGATCAAGAACCAGCAAGGTTTCTCGTGGAGCAAAGGTCAGGGGTTTGAGTGAATCGGGGCCATGGACAATGTTGAAATAACGGGGGCTGGGATCCGGCTCAAGGCGATAGCTTCCGGGTTCTTGCTGATCTTTCCACCCGATGGGCAAATCTTCAGGTGTGGTGATCGCTTTCCACTGAATGGCTCCTTGAGACAAGACGGGTCCCAAAATTTGGTAGCCCAACTGCTTGAGTGTTTCAAGTAGCTGAGGAAAATCTTCCCTCCGAAATAATTGGGGTGGCGGCACTTGAACAGAATCTGGAGCCATCATCTGACCTATTCCTATAACCCGATGTGCGCTCTGAGGATAGAATAATCGTAGGCTCGTTGTCCCGTGCGTTGGAGGCCTAAATCATTTCGTTCCATTTGATCGATCAATTCGGCGACCTCCTTCGTGTCATGATTCTCTCGGCAATATTGGCGTGGCGTTTTCCCCTTGAGTGCGGGAGACGGTTGCTCAGCCCAATCTAGGTAGATCTTTTCTGAAAAGATGGATAAGAGTTTGTTTTCTTCTTTGACGGAGACTGTAACGGACGGAGCGATATAGGTATCAGCGAGCAAATCCACATATGGCAGCAAATGTGGTGGTGCGTTTAATGTCTCCCCCTTGAAATGGAGAGAGAAGCCGAATGTGGCGGCCAGTTGGTGTTTGATGGCATCCAGCCGGTCGGCTGTATCCGCTTCGACGGTGAGTTGGGTCGGGGTGAGGGTGAAGCGGGCGACGGCATATGACGGCGATTGCTCTTCTTGCGTATGTTGAACCCAGACCTTCATTTGGCGTGTTTCGCAATCCGGGGAAGTCGGTTGCGGTTGTGGGCTCATGTGTTCCCATTCATCCAGGCCTGTGGCTAATGTTTGAAATTCGTGATGTTCATAGAAGGCGATGGCATACAAAAATGGTTCACCCGTTTCATTCCAATACGTCACCTGAGCATCCGCGGTGGCTATCGCACCTCCCCGAAGTCTCGCCATTCCCCAAATCAACAGATAGCCATATTCATTGGTAAATTCCGGCCATTCGGCAAGCGCGAAGTTGCCAGTGCTAAATTCAATTCCCCGACGCAGATCATGGGTAAACGCCAACAGGGTTTGCCCCGTAGCTAATGACAGAACGAGCGGCGGACCAGGCAAGTAGTTGCCTGAGGCCCCCCGTATCAGACGGGTCAAAAGTATACGGTCTTTCTGTACGGGGGTCTCCTCCATATACGGCACGTCGAAGCGTTGTTGGTCTCCCATGGATTGAAGGTGCAGGCGGGGAGGGTGTGCCTCCTGATCTATTTCAACGACCTGTAGCAGATCCATATACGAATGTCGCACTGGATCAAGCCATATGCGTTCTTCCTCCGGGACATGTTCAGTGATGGTGTCTCGAACCTGTTCAATGAGTGAAGGATGGCCATCCGTGGGAAAGAAATCGGCATAGAGATACCCTTCCGCCAACGCGATTTCTTCTGGCAACGGGGCCAAGTATTGTGCCGTTATCGGATCCAGATAGGGTTTCAAGACCAGACTGAGCGCCATCTCGCGTTGCACTTGAAAGTCCACCTGAAGAGATTGGGCCTTTAAGCGGGCAAGAAGGTTTCGGATTCCTTCTTGGTCCCTTGATACGGCAGAAGCACTCTGGTTAGTCATGCGTCCGAGTCTTTTCCTGATGCGGCAGAGGCCGAAGCCGGTTCACTTGTAGTGGCTGGGTGATGCCCTCCCTCAAACTTTGGACTTTTGACGGTGAGGATGGGGTATGGACTGTGCTGGAGGATCTTGGCCGTCGTGCTGCCTAAGAGTAGTCGAGACAGGCCTTTTCGACCATGCGTACCCATGACCAATAAATCGGCTTGTTGGGCGAAACTGGTTTCCAAGATGGCTTCCACGGAAGGCTTCTCCACTAACTCGTATTGTGCCGACAGCCCTTCATCGACGAGTAGCTTGGTCAGTTCCTCTAATCGTTGGACAACTTTTTTCCGGTTGGCTTTATCTTCCAGTGGATGTGTCAACGAAAAGTCTAAACTGTAGGACAACGGTTCGATGGCACACACCAATGTCAACGGGGCATCAAACCATTTGGACACTTCAACCGCGTATTCATAGGCCTCCATTGAGCAGTCAGAGAAATCTATTGGCAGCACTATTTGCCGTGGTTGTATCGTGAGTGCATGCATGCCCGCGGTTTCTTCGGGGCTTCGGTCTGGAATGGAAAGGACCGGGCATGGCGCTCGTTGAATCACGCGTTCAGCGATACTTCCAAAGACGAAACGATTAAAGCCGGTCCATCCA
>JAQBGS010000422.1:0-4694 GCA_032128535.1 Nitrospirota bacterium | reverse complement strand
GCGTCGTTCATGGCTCCGCATGTGAAGGGGTTAGTCTGGGGTGGGTTAGGGAATGTGGCGTTGACCCTGGTCTTGATGGGCATTGTTCGATATGAAGCATTTGGGGCGACCCTGTTTTCTCATAGAATTCCGTTTGCCATGACTGCACTGACAGGGTGGCATGTCTTGTCGGTTTTCGTATTGCTCGGGTTGTTTGGAGGCCTCTTGGTGCGCTGGTGTGTATGGCCTTCTGCCTTGATTTTTCATGAGATTTTGCCGACATCACAACTAGACAAATCCTGAGGAGCCGACTAAGGTATGGATATGCATATTTCAGAAGTGTTGCGGCATCATCATCCCGCTATTAGCTTTGAGTTTTTTCCTCCCAAAACCCAACGTGCGTCTGAGGAGCTTTTTTCCTCTATTTCTGCGTTAATGCCGTTAAAGCCAGCCTATGTGAGTGTGACCTATGGAGCGGGGGGCACGACTCGCGAGCGGACCCATGATTTAGTGGTGAAGCTCCAACGGGAAACCGATTTGACGATTGTTTCCCATCTAACCTGTGTGGGATCTGTGCGTGACGAGATTCATCAAATATTAGCCAAGTATCAGGAAAATGGTATTCATAATATTATGGCTTTGCGCGGAGATCCCCCTCAGGGTTCAAGCAAGGTTGAGATTCCGAAGGACGGGTTTCCCTTTGCCTCGGATTTAGTCGGGTTTATCAAGCAACAATTTCCTACCATGGGTGTGGGTGTCGCCGGGTTTCCGGAAGGGCATCCTGGAACACCGAACCGCTTGATTGAGATGGATCACCTGAAACGCAAAGTGGATGCGGGGGCCGATTATATTTGCACGCAACTATTTTTCGACAATCGGGACTTTTATGATTTTTGTGAACGCTGCGAGGTCGTGGGTATTAAGGTTCCGATCATTGCGGGCATCATGCCGATTGGTTCTCGAAAAGGGATGGCGCGTATGTCGGAGTTGGCCCTGGGTGCGCGATTTCCGGCCAAACTGTTGCGGGCAATGGACCGAGCAGAAAATGATGCGGCTGCGGAACATGTCGGTATTCATTGGGCCACGGAACAGGTTCGGGATCTGATCGATCATAAGGTCCAAGGCATCCATTTTTATACATTGAATAAATCCAAGGCGACACTCAAGATTTATGAATCGTTGGGTGTTCAGAGTTCGGAAGGGTTACAGCAGGCTGTTGGTTGATTGCCGATTGTTGATCCGACATTCTTCCCTCTACAATTCCCCGCCGATTTTTCAGAAATCTTCAATTTTCGGTCATCACGATGGATGCGTCTGATTGGTAATCTCGGTTTTTCGGCATGTTCTCGAGAAATAAAAAATTGTGGTTTTCTTCTCTGATAGATCTTGGGTATGATATTTAGTTTGTGAAGGAGGCTTTGAATGAGTCATAACGTAGGGTTTCAAGTTACTTTAGATTTAGACGGTCGCCATTGTTTGGTGATAGGCGGGGATGAGGAGGCTGTCGAGAAAATTACCCGTCTGTTAGATGCTGGGGCGAAAGTGACGGTGGTCCATCCCACCTTGCATAACGATTTACGAAAACTCACCGCGTCAGGAAAAATTATTCACCGTGGACGGAGTTTTCGTGCGACGGATGCACAAGATGTCGTGTTGATTTTGAACGTGTTGAAAGACGATTTTGCTTTAGCCAAATCTTTGTATGAATCGGCCAAGACTGAACGCTTCTTGGTGTGGTCGATGGACCAAGCCGAGTATTCCACGATTTTCATGCCGGCCCTGGTCAAACGTGGGCCATTGCGTATGGCCATTAGTACCAGTGGGACGGCTCCGGCCTTAGCCCGGGTTCTTCGTGAAAACCTCGAGTCGGTCTTTGATGAAGAGTTTGATCAATTTTTAGATTGGTTAGGGGCGTTGCGAGAAGAGTTGAAGAAAACGGAATCGAGTGATCGACGTCGGCGTGAACGATTGCTTGACGCCGTGAATGGGTTTGCGCTGACGGGAACCCTTCTCTATCCCAATTCCTGGAAATTGTCAGAAGAGACGGAGTTGGATGAAGTTGGAAAGGAAGGTGGCTGATGGTCTTGCTGGAATTTAGTATGTCGCCTCTTGGTAAAGGGGAGAGTGTGAGCAAATACGTCTCCCGGTCATTGGACATCATTGATAAAAGTGGGGTTGATTATCGGTTGAATCCTATGGGCACCGTGTTAGAAGGTGAATGGGATGACGTGCTAGGTGTGGTCAAGCAATGCTACGAACGTATGAAGAAGGACTGTCCTCGAATTTCATGTGTGATGAAAGTGGATTATCGGAAAGGGCACAAAGGACGTTTGGCTGGGAAAGTCGCCAGTGTAGAAAAACAGTTAAAACGAAAACTCAAAACCTCCCCCTAAATCATGCAAAGGCTCTTCGTTTTTTGAATTGTTACCGAAAGCCGAGTCTGACTTCCCGCATTGTTGGTTCCTTTCACAGGTGCGAGGAATCAACTTATTCTGATGGAAGATACGTTCGATTGGCCTTTCCCCCGATTCCACAGAGAATTTCATACGGAATCGTATTGAGCCACCCGGCATAATCCTGCGCGGTAATTTCCTTTTCTCCCTGGCTGCCTAATAATACCACTTCCTCTCCGATGGTGGGGTTACGAATATCCGTGACATCTACCATCATCATATCCATACAGATTTTCCCAATGATGGGTGCGGCTGTGCCTTGAATGAGGACATGGCCTTTGCCGGTGAGGTGTCGGGGGAATCCATGGGTATACCCCACTGGTAAAACGGCAACTTGGGACAGGCGTCTTGTTCGAAACAACGCGTTATATCCTACGACTTCGCCGGGTTCCAGTGAGCGCAGATGTGCGATGTAGGTCTTGGCTTGCATCACGGGTTGAAGTTTGATGGGAGGAGATTGGAACTCGTGTCCTGGCGTATAGCCGTAGAGCATGATGCCGGGGCGAACCATTCCTAAATGCGACGTTGGATGAAAAAGAATACCTGCGCTATTGGCCATATGAAAAAGAGGTACCTGGATTCCTTGTTCTTGGATCTGCTGGATACATGCCTGAAATTGTTGAAGCTGTTGGTTCGTGAGATTTGGGTCGGGGTTATCGGCGTCGGCAAAATGTGTTAACAGGCCTTGAAGGCTGACCGTTGGCGTTGATGAGAGGGAGGCGATTAAGGCGAGAGCTTCTTTTGCCTCAAATCCTAATCGATGTAATCCTGTGTCAATTTTAAGATGAAAAGGAAAAGGCTGTGTGTCAGAATGGAGTTGGGCAAGCAGTTGTTGAAAAATATCGTGGTGAGAAATGACAGGAGTTAACTGATAGTGAATGATATCGGGGATATGGTCCCTTAAGAGTGGGCCCATGATCAAGATGGGTATGTGAATATGATGTTCTCGAAGGTGAATGCCTTCTGTGACGGATGCCACCCCGAAGCCGAAAATATTTAACGACTCTAAGGTTTGTGCGACAGGAACGGCCCCGTGGCCATAGGCATCAGCTTTAATGATGGGAATAATTTTTGTCGAAGGCGGAACGAATTGGCGAATGTTTTGGAAATTCGTTTTGAGGACGTCCAGATGAATGCAAACAGTGAGTGGCGCGCGGGGCACAGGAGAAGGGGAGGAGAGGGGAGTCGGGGAGACAGTCACAGGGCAATCCTCAGATAGCGAGGATTTCCTCCTCCTTTTTCTTGATGAGTTCATCGACCGTTTGAATAAATTTATCAGTGAGCTTTTGATTTTCAGTCTCGAGGAGGCGCAAGTCATCCTCAGTTATGGTGTTCTCTTTGTGCCGCCGTTTCAGTTCATCATTCCCATCTCGGCGGAAGCCCCTAATCTGCACCTTGGTTTCTTCCCCGTATTTTTTGCTGAGCTTGACGAGATCTTTTCGGCGTTCTTCACTCAATGGAGGAAGGGGAAGGCGGATGAGTTTGCCATCATTCGATGGGGTGAGGCCAAGGTCTGAACTGATAATGGCGCGTTCGATTTCTTTGATATGTGCAATATCCCAGGGTTGAATCGTGATCAATCGGCTTTCAGGAATTCCTAGATTGGCCACCTGTTTCAGAGGGGTCGGCGTTCCGTAATAATCGATCTTGATGTGATCGAGGAGACCCAACGACGCACGTCCGGTTCGCAGGGCTGTAAATTCTCGTTTGAGGTGGTCAATAGCGCCCTCCATGAGTTGGTTCACCTTTTGAGTGGTTGGATCGCTCATGATCATTTCCTTTTATTCGTTGAGGCACGCGTTTTTTGAAACAATGGTACCGATGGATTCGCCTTCTAATATTTTTCGGACGTTGCCTGGTGACGTCATGTTAAACACAATGATGGGCAGATCGTTATCCATGCAAAGTGTGATTGCTGTGGCATCCATGACTTTTAGGCTTTTATTGAGGACCGATAAAAAAGGTAATTCCGTAAAGCGCTTGGCCGTTGGCGTGGTGACGGGGTCGGCGTCGTAGATACCATCAACCTTCGTGCCCTTCAAAATCACATCCGCGCCAATTTCCATAGCACGAAGAGCGGCTGCCGTGTCAGTGGTAAAGTACGGATTGCCGGTCCCGGCCGCAAAAATGACAACACGTTTTTTCTCCAGATGACGAATGGCTCTGCGGCGAATGTATCCCTCAGCTAATTGACGCATTTCAATGGCAGAAAGCACACGAGTTGGAATGTCACGTTTTTCTAGAGCATTTTGGAGAGCCAGG
>JAQBGS010000421.1:0-3913 GCA_032128535.1 Nitrospirota bacterium | reverse complement strand
CCTGCTCCATCAGTTGCTCAATATCTGTCAGATGTACAACACTCATGGGCTCAAACCCTCAATCACCACCACGATACTTGTTTTCAAAAATCATAACAAAAAACTGATGAAATTGCTGGAATCTCTTTATCATATCCCCTTCCATCTTCCCACTGTCCGACGCCTGCCACCCGACCCAAAGCCGAATACGCTTATCGACCGGTTGGCCTCGTTTGGGCACAGCGAGTTTGCCCGCCATCAATAAGGGGCTCATTGTTTCAGCGTTCTCCCCTGGCCTTGTGGTGTGGCCGAGCAGTGCAGCCAACACCGAAAAAAAGGCACGCAGTGTTTGAGCACAGCGATTTTGCGCGCCGCCTGTGTCGGCGAACCACGCAGGGAACCCGAAGGAACGCGCCACGGCCAACATGGGTATGGGTCCTTTTCCCGAAATGTAGGGAAGCGCCCTTCGGGACGCAGCAGGCAATTCGACCTCGACTCCTGGGCCGAGACTCGGCATCACCAAAAATTGAACGGACTTCGTGAATGAACAAGCTTGTGCAAGGTTACCCACTTATCAGCGGTTGTGGGTAGGCGCCAAAATAAACCTGACAGATTCCCGATGAAAAATGTCGAGAATGACGGCATGATGAAAATTATATTGAAAAGGCAGTAAGAGAAACAGGAGGGAAGAACAGACGTAGGGGGCTGGGAACCGAACAAAAGCTCGTGACTACTCACCACCTTTTTGGACATAGTTTTTTACAAACTCAGCGGCATTTTCTTCCAGCACTTTATCGATCTCGTCAACCAGATCATCCATTTCTTCTTTCAACCGTTGCCCGGTTTCTACCACTTTAGGATTGGCTTGGATGTCTTCAGCTTCATGAGGAGCGCTTGGTTTTTTGGACTCATGCTTTCGATCTTGTTTGTCCATCATCCACCCCCTTTATTTCGTTCTATAAAACGCCTGATTTGAGCCTACTCCACGGTTTCCTGGAGCGTCAAGATTAGCACATGCGATAGGCATCACCCATCAATTGCTCCCCTTTCTGGCAATGTGATATATTGACGGCTTTGGGCGATTAGCTCAGTGGGAGAGCGCTGCCTTCACACGGCAGAGGTCACTGGTTCGATCCCAGTATCGCCCACCATACAACTCGTCATTCCTCCATTCATCATTTTTTCTAAACAAGGTCCAGGACGATAGTGAATTCGCGATGACCGCGACCCCTATCCAGCCTCTTCAACGATCAAGTGCCCGTGGGCGCCTCTGGAAGAGCCTTGCCGGACCTTTTTTCGTCTGCGTCCTCACGCATTGCTCCAGTTCCCCTCCACCATCACCCTTGCCTCCTTCCGCCAGTGACCTCAATTTGTTAGGTCAGGCCCACCTTTGTCAGACCAAAACTGCAGCACAGGCCAGTTGGTTAAAACCAGGCGCTCAGAAAAACCCCTGGGGCAATGGAAACGAATATTTTCAAGAAATTTCTCTACCAAATAAACAAGGACAATGGGTGGTCTTCAATAAAGATGACACTCTCGTGGGAGTGATCACGGTTTTTCCACACGGGTTATCTTTGGATGATTATCCCACACTTCAAAAGACCCTGGCTCAATTGCCTCCCGCCCGCGAATTCTATCTTACGTCCTCTCAGCTCTTGGAAGGAGAAATCCCCGACTCTGCTACGCTATACCGCACAGGAGAAGCCAATACAACGCATCAATATTATATCCGGCATCGAAAGGGACAAGACGACGAACTGATCATGGCCGTCTTTGTCCTCGACCCCTATGAATCGTTGCTGGATGGAAGTCATCCACGATTTCTTTCTTTTTTGAAGACATCCGCCTCTCCTCATGTATCGAAACTGCCGCCAGCTACCCCGCCATCCTCGACTGACAAAGACTTTTTGGGGTTACAACAATTTGCGAGAGGTGAGATTGCGTTATTTGCTTCCTGCGGCACCCCACATCCCGACATTGCCCAAGACGCCTATCAGCAAGCTATTGGGTATGGACTCCCTGATACCAAGCAACTAGCCGAAGCGCACCATCGTCTTGGGCTGGCCCTCACCTATCTCGGGAAATTTTCCGAAGCCCAAAAGTCGATTGAAGCCGCCTTGGCCATCTTACCCCATGCGTCCAATATTCTGAACAGTTATGGAACCGTATTGGTGAAACTTGGGAACATCCCGGCAGGCATCCAGGCCTATGAAAAGGCCTTGGCCCTGCAACCGGCTTATGCTCAAGCTCGATTCAATTTGGCCAAAGTGTTTGAATCGATTAATCCCAAACGCGCCATTCAAGAATACGAAACGTTCATCGTGCTGGCCGAGGACAATCCAGAGGAAACCGCGAAAGTGGCCACGGCCAAAGCTAAAATTAAGACGTTACAACATCAATGAACCCGATGCAGAAAACATGGTCGGAGACAAAACCAGCCGAATGTGATTGTGTATGAAATTTTATGGAGTACGTCGCGGCCGTACCACTGGAGTGTTTGACAGCTGGGACGCATGCCGGAAACAAGTCTACAAATTTCCTGACGCTGAATATAAAGCCTTCCCCACACGAGACGAAGCCTTGGCGTTTGTCTCTCCCTCGTCCCCAAACCTGGGAAAAACCAAAAATAAATCTGACGCCTCATCCGATTCCACCACTTCCATTTGGGTGGACGGATCCTGCTTTCCCCAAAGTGATGGCTCACTCCGTATTGGATGGGGCGTACTCGTCAAACAGGGTGGCGAAGAGGTCTACCGTGCCAAGGGCAACGATATTCCTCTTGAAGCCGTTGCGCATCGAAACGTCGCCGGAGAAATTTTCGGTATCCTGAAGTCTCTAGAATGGTGCCAAGCACAGGGGATTGCAGAGGTGACGCTCTACTTTGATTATCAAGGGTTGGAAAGCTGGGCTACCGGAGCCTGGCGAGCGAAATTGCCCTTTACGCAATTATATGCTCAAACGGTGAAGGCATCAGGCATCGCGATTCATTGGATCAAAGTCAAAGCTCATTCGGGAATTCCCGAAAACGACATTGTTGATCAATTAGCGAAGGAAGGGGCGATGGGTCAGGACTCGGACCACGAAAAGAAATAATGCGGATGGAGGAGAATAGATTAATTGGCAGAGAACATTCCGTCTTATAATTTTCCCTCCCCTTTTAGATAACTTCGGAAGCGCCCCATCAGTTCTTCGCCGAGCACCCCGACATCAGGCTTGGTTCTCATATAATCTCGGATTTCTTCTAAGCGGTGTTCGGCTTGCTCATTGCCCTTTAATCGCTTGACTTTGCCGAGGGCATCATCAAAGGCATCAAACGTCAGCTCTTTGTACCCAAACGCTCGAATACGTTTGACGGCTTTCATCATGGCTTCGTTTCGAAACACCGTCAAATGTTCCGAATCAATTTCTTTAAGCCCGAGCTTCCGTGCCCGACGCTCGGCAGCCTTCCGAATCCCGCTCCGGACAAAGTCAGGAGAGGTCTGAAGACGTTTCCATGCCTCATCGGCCCAAGCCACCTGTGATTGCGGAGCTTCCCACAGACGGAGCAAGGATTCCGCATCCAAGCGGGTCATCCCCTGCTCACGCGCAAGGTCCTCGGCGTCATGTTTCAACATATCTGCCACAAATTCCTTCGCCATAGGCGGCGAATGTTCTATCTTTTGTTGCAACAGGGCCAACGCGTCTTCGGTCCATTCTAAGGGAGGGCCCACTTGCTCTTGCAGATCGCCTAAGGCCTCGACCTTTTCAAATAATTCAACATTAACCTCCATATGGCCCCGCTCTTTCGCCACATCTTCGGCAATATTGGCGATCATGCTCCGCATGAACTCCGGAATCGATTCTAACCGTTTTTTGGCTTCAGCGGTCCAAGGCAGCTTACCGGCAGCCATAGCGTCGGCGGCCTGAGACATGCCGGCTTCACCACCCATTTGCC
>JAQBGS010000420.1:0-9279 GCA_032128535.1 Nitrospirota bacterium | reverse complement strand
TCCAATACTTCTTGGGTATCAATTTCAAATCCATACCGCTCGGCAATCTCCTGAAAAATCCTCTTCAACCGATGCGCTACTCGCTCACCCAAGACCATTCGCCGATATTTGGGGACCCACACCACATGATATTTGAGATCGTAGACAGCACCTCGGGTCCGCTTGAGACTCATACATCGAAGAATACCAAATTCAGCCCGCTCCGCGGGCTTGCTCCTTTCCTCCCCCCAGCAAGCTGGGGGGTATCCAGGAGCAGTATTTTATGAATTGGCGATCTGCTAAAAGCCATGACTGGAGCGTGAATTCGAGCGATGGCGGGTGTTACCGACTTGAAATCATCGCATGAACCATCCCCCTTTAAAATCAAGGAGTTAGAGAGAAGAAATAACGCTTTTTTGGTTTAACCGGACAGTAGTGAAAATCATTTTAAATTCAATGACTTGCAGCATTCCCGTCATTCCTAAGGATCATCGAGAAATCATTGAACCGAAAATGGTTGATGATTAGGTCTGAAGAGAAATTTTGGGAAGAAGATTTAGAGTACTTGTCGCCAGTTCAGGACTTGGACAGGAAGGGTGCGAAGGGTCGCAGCAATGGGACAGCTATCAAGCGTGATAGAAACATCGTCATGTAGCACTTGAACACGATCGGCATAGA
This sequence comes from Nitrospirota bacterium, assembly GCA_032128535.1. Classification (GTDB taxonomy): domain Bacteria; phylum Nitrospirota; class Nitrospiria; order Nitrospirales; family UBA8639; genus Nitrospira_E. The sequence continues at coordinate 8,622 of JAQBGS010000420.1, read as the reverse complement.
GGGCGCCATTGAGAGTTAACGATCCCAACCCTCCAGCAAATGTGGCTTGGCCCGACACCACGACAAGCCCTTCCCATTGAAATGGTGCGGCGATTTGGACGTTGCCCTTGACGAGCAAAATTCCATATCCGGTGACCTGAGAGAGGTTCAACGTCCCACTTAAGGGTTCCGCATAATATAGAGCAGGGGAAGTGGCCGAACCCAACGTCACGCCAAACAAATCGGCCACTACTGGTGCGGCACCTTTCTTCAGATCCTTGATCTGTTCATCCAAATCCAAAGATATGGGACTGACTTGAGGTGTGGCTGGATTACCGGTCAGACCAGCTGTTCCAACCAGCGAAGCCGATGGTGAGAGTGAAATAGGCGGAAGGCCCGAAGGGAAAAGTCCACAGGCATCCATGCCTTGAACCGTGATCATGCTACCTGAAAGCACGACTTCATTGCCCGCGTACATTGGAGCCCACACCGGGGGACCGGCAGGATGCTTCACATCCGCCTGAAGAATGGAATCGGCCCCTTCGACCTGCCCATGGCTCGTGATCATTTCAACCGCCGGATACAAGCTCTGAAGAGTGGTCGTGAATTGCTCTGGTTTCACCGACGTGGGCAATGGGTAACCAAACCGAATGAGTTGCCCTCGACTGCTGGTGGAATGCAACGTGGTGACGCCATCTCCATCTAAATAATGCGGTGTAGCCAGGCGATGTCCAGCCTGTTCTGAATCATACTCGGTCTTGTGATGCACCTTGGTCCAATAGGCGACATCACTTTGCACACTGTTTGGCAGGGCAATGGTATTCGTGGCATTTCCTGAGAGCGGAACGTAGTTGGTCAGTAGGGCATTGTAGGTGTGATCGTCTGCGGGGATCCACCCAGCCTGGGAGAAGACATAGGCTGACCAATGTGGTTGATGTGGTGAGACGACATCCCCGAGAAATACGGGATTCGATACTGGCGATCCACTTAATCGTCGTTGAGTTTCAGCGAGCCCCGCCTCTGCTGCATAAAAGGTCTGGACAGCTCTTCGATAGTTCCCGCTGATCTGCAACTCCATCGAGGTGGCAAACAAAATCGTGGCACCCATGATGCCCGACACAGCCACCAATAATAGTGCGGCGATAAGGGCACTACCTTTTCTGTTGTCCAGCAAGGCTTTCTGTCGTACCCATCCTTCCAAGGAATTCATGCTTAGAGATTCCTTGGCGTGAGCCGAGACTGAAGGGTCACGGTTCGATACCCTCCGTTCGGCACGTATTTGAGATCGGGATCTTCTGTTCGGGCAGTCACAGCGATCTTCACCTGCCGAATACTTCTGGAGTCGATGGTTGGATTTCCCCCTTGATCGAAATATTCTACGAGGAATGATTCGATGCTTTCTCCAAAGGGTTGATTGCCACCACCCGTATTGCGTCGAAGTGTGTGCGTAGCCCCATCAAGCACGAAGATAATCGATTCATTGGCGTCTGTGAGCAGGCCATTGCCATTCAAATCTGCCTTGATCATCAAACGACCAGGATCAAAGGTAATCCCTAGAAAATCATTACTCAGATCCACATCGTTGTTCGCACCCCGTGGATCGTACCCTGCCATCAAAATTTCACGGCTGACGACATCCATAACGACCCGTGCCTGCTGCTGCATCTCCAACATGTCCTCGCGCACCAATTGAGCGCGCAGTTCACTGACGTACAAAGTATAAACCGCACTCACCGTCACAAGGCTCAGCCCGAGGGCCACCACCATTTCGATGAGGGTGAAGCCTTCACGGGATGCGGCTTGCCAGCGTAACATCACCAACTTTCTACTCCTGCGTCAGATAGGTTTTGAGTGAGGTGGCATGCGCGCCGTTATCCCATTGCACGTTGACGATGACCGTATGCAAACCCGGCATTGGGTCATCAGGAGTGATGGTGAGCATGCGTTGATGATGTGGAGCTCCGGCGATTGACCCATAAGATTCGGCGGTGCTCAATGGACTTGTTAAACCAGGTGGCATTCCTTCCCGCTGAATGTCTTCCATCTTTTCCTGAGCTAAGGTGACCGCTCGTGTCATCTTTTCACTGGCGCTCATGCCGGTATGCGCCACCACCGAATACCCTGCAAATCCCAGCAAGGCGAGAAAGACCACAGCCATGGCGATGATCACTTCCAGCAAGGACAACCCTTGCTGCTTCTTTAAGCAGGGGGACAATGACCAAACTCGTTTCTCTTCTTGTTGCATCTAGGATTGCACCTTCACTCGGCCCGTGATACCTATGGTAATTTTTTTTGAGCCTGCTGAATTTGTCAGGGTGATGGAGGCCAGATTCGAGGCGGTTCCACGAGGTAAAAACGAAGGATTATTTGAGGCGGTCAGGGTGACATCTTGATAGTCGACTTGAATATCTCGAACTTCTTGATGTTCACCGTCATCGATTTTTCCATTATTGTTCTTATCGTCCAATATGAGGTAATGCCGATTGTCTTGAAAAAAAATCCGCTGCCGATTCCGTTCGACCACGGCACTCATTTTGGCCGCGACCAGATCGGACATCACCTGCCGCACTGCGCCATTTAGTCGCCATTGAGGAATCTGTGATAACAGCCACATGTTCGTCAACATTAAAGTAATGCTCATGATGCCAAGCACGATCATGAGTTCCATTAAGGTGAAGCCCTTTGATGCTGTTGAAAACTTGCCGGTCATTTGCTGGGCCTATCATTCGTGATTCCAACTTAAATCGATTCAGACCAGCCCACGAAAATACCACTGCCAGATGTCTGCGCCCCAGAGCATGGCAATGAGGGCTCCCAACGCCAAATACGGGCCAAAAGGAATGTATTGGCCTTTTTTCATGACCTTCAAAGCCAAGAGCCCGATCCCGATCACCGCACCGAACACCGACGCCACCATTAACGTAATGAGGGCCTGCTGCCAGCCTAAAAAGGCTCCCACCATGGCCAAAAATTTGATGTCTCCGCCACCCATCCCTTCTTTGCCAAATACATAGGGGCTAATCCAGGCCAACGCCAACAAAATGCCTCCACCAACAAGAATACCCAGTAGCGAGTTGAGCCAGCCCGTGGGCAACAAAAGGGAGGCACACAGAAACCCAAGAATAATTCCCGGCAACGTGATCACATCCGGGATGATCTTGTGATCCCAATCAATCCACGTCACCACCCAGAACACGGAGAACAACCCGGCATAGACGATGGTTGGCCAGGTGAACCCGAATCGCCAGACCACCAAGAGGTATCCCAGCCCGTTGATCAACTCAATGATGGGATACCGTGGCGTAATAGCCACCTGGCACGCCCTGCACCGGCCTTTGAGCCAGAGAAAGCTGAACAGCGGCACATTGTCCAACCAGCTGATTTGCTTTCCACAACCTGGGCAGGCAGACCGTGGGGCCACGATTGACAGCCCCTTCGGGACCCGATGAACGCAGACCGTTAGGAAGCTGCCGATGATGATTCCAAGAATAAAGACGCTGGGCCAAACAATCCAGTGAGCCATAAATGCAACATATTCCGTAGTTAATTCGACTAGGGTGAGTTTACGTATATTTTCAGTTTACTTTCAAAAAATGACCTGATATTCTCCCTTAGATATTTCGCCTAGCCAAGGATGCCGAGGGATTCATGACCATTCGACCAAAACCCAAAGAATCAGACGAGGCGCCGATTAAGCGCAAACGCCCAGAAGCCCTGACCCAGCGGGAGCAGGAAATCCTTCAACTCATCTGGTCTGGGCTGAAAAATAAAGAAATTGCGCAGCGGCTAAAAATTAGCGTCAAAACAGTGGAAGCCCACCGTGCCAATATGATGAAAAAAGTGCGTGTGTCTAATGCGGCCCAACTGCTTAATGCGGCCATTCAAGAAGGGCTCATTCAGATCAAATAACCCCTGCCTGACGTTTTACGTCTTTCCCGCCCGTTGCCGAGCCACTTCAAAGAGCGTCACCGCCACCGCCACGGACACATTCAACGAGTTGATCTTTCCTAACATGGGAATCCGCACACGGTCGTCGCATTTTTTAAGCACGATGGGCCGAATCCCTTCCCCTTCACTACCAAAGACCAGAGCCAGAGATCCCGTCAGGTCCACGTCGGCATAAGACATCTTGGCTTCAGCATCTAGCGCAATGGTGGTGATATGCCGTTTCTGGCATTGTTCGACAAATTTTCCAGTATTGGCGACTCTGGCAATGGGCACATGCTCTAAAGCCCCGGCGGAAGCCTTCGCCACTCCTGCCGTTAAGCCCACCGCGCGATGTTTTGGAATGACAATACCATGTCCTCCTGCTGCGTCTACCGATCGGGCAATGGCCCCCAGATTATGTGGATCTTGAATCTGGTCTAAGACGACGAGGAGCGAAGGAACGTTGCGTTGCTCCACTTCATCTAGCAATTCCTCTCCATCCAAATACTGTTTCGCCGCCACATTGGCGACAACCCCTTGATGATGGCGATCGCCAGCCAAGCGATCCAACCGCTCACGGGATTCAACTGAAAAGGGAATATGTCGTTCTTTGGCTAGGCGGGTGAGCGGGAAAAATCGGCCATCCAATTTGGCCAGCCAAAGCCGTTCAATAACACGGGAGGGCGATTGCAGGGCCTCAGTGACCGCATGAAACCCATACAACACGCTTGTGGGTTCATCGTTTCCAGCGTGTGGTGCCATCGGGTCGGTCTTCAAGAATAATACCTTGGTCGGCTAGTTCTTTTCTGATGGTATCAGCAGTAGAGAAATCTTTCTTTACGCGGGCTTCATTGCGGAGACGGATCTGCTGTTCAATATAACCACGAGACTCTACCTGAATTTCTCCTTCAACAGAAAAGGTAAACCAATCCTTTATTTGGAAAATCCCAAGAGGTTCTCCATATTTTTTGAAAATTTCAATGACATTTCCTTTGGCCTGGCTCGACAACCCGTTCACCAATAATTTGTTGACCTCTCCTCGAAGTTCGTGAAAGGCCCCAAGCACCTTGGGAGTATTGAAATCATCCTCCATACTTTCTTGAAATCTTTTGGCAAACTCCTTCGAAACTCGTTCCCACTCTTCGTCGCCTTCAGTACTCCCTTGAGGATCGGATTCCTCTAATCGTTGGATGATTCCATAAATAGAATCCATGGCCAATTTGGCTTCAGGAAGGGATTTCTCAGAAAAGTTCAGATCACTTCGATAATGAGTCGACAAAAGATAATAGCGCAAACATTCGCCTGTTATGGCTTCCGAATCTGAAACGGGAGATTTGTCAAAAATTTCTCGTATGGTGAAAAAATTGCCAAGTGATTTGGACATTTTTTCTTTATCCACGGTCACAAACCCGTTATGCACCCAATAACGCGCAAACTCCTTTCCGGTATAGGCGCAGGATTGGGCAATTTCATTTTCGTGATGGGGGAATATGAGATCCTTGCCCCCACCATGAATATCAAAGGTGGAACCTAGTTCCGCCACTGACATCGCCGAACATTCGATATGCCACCCTGGACGGCCTTTCCCCCAGAGGCTGTCCCATCCAGGCTCACCAGGCTTTGCAGCTTTCCATAAAGCAAAATCCATTGGATCCTGTTTTCTCGTATCGACTTCAACTCTAGCTCCAGCCTGTAACTCTTCCAAATTTTTTCCGGACAGTTGGCCATAGGCGGAAAATTTCTTCACAGAAAAATACACATCACCTTCTATCGGATAGGCCATGCCTTTGCTTACCAAGCCTTCAACCATGTGAAGAATATCCTGCATATGTTCGGTGGCCCGAGGTTCCGCTGAGGGTTTGGTAATGCACAAGGCCCCCATGTCTCTGTAAAAATTCTGAATATAGCGTTCGCTGATTTCATGCCAGGGGACATCTTCCTGCTTGGCACGATTTAAGATTTTGTCGTCGATATCGGTGAAATTCCTCACATATTTCACTTGGTAGCCAGCAAATTCAAAATAGCGTCGGATCAGGTCGAAAGTCAGTGCACTTCGAGCATGACCGAGATGGCAATCATCGTAGACGGTCACGCCGCAGACGTACATGCTGACCTGTCCGGGGATCAACGGGACGAAGGCATCCTTTTTCTTGGTCTTGGTGTTATAGAGAACAATCGACATGGTTTAGGGCTCTCGGGAAGGGGTCTTTTGCTAAAGTTTCTTTCCCAAATGTCTTACGACCCAAAATCCTAGTACCAGTAGAACAATAAACGCGATAGAAAAGAGGTTGAAATATTTTTCAATAATGTCTTTCATCCATGGGCCAAAGAAATGGATGGCGCCCGCCACCAGGAAAAAACGCCCGCCTCGGCTGACTATCGAAGCCACCATAAAGGTTTTGAAATCCACATAAAAGGCTCCGGCTCCAATGGTGAAGATTTTATAAGGGATTGGAGTGAATCCGGCAATAAGAATCGCCCAGCCTTCATAACGTTGAAAATACTGATGCACAAGGTCCATGCGATCTTGTCCCATGAATTTTTTCAATACGGGCCGCCCACCATACCAACCAATACCATAGCCCAATGCCCCTCCTAAAACTGACCCGACTGTGGCCACCGTGGCAAACCACCAGGCAGACGCAGGACTGCCAAGAGTCATGGCAATTAACAACACATCAGGAGGGAGAGGGAAGAAAGAAGATTCGGCTAAGGCCAAGCCAAAGAGGGCAGGGACTCCGTAAGGCGAATCCGCCCAGGACAGCATCCAGTCATATAATTGTTTAACCAAATCCATGCCGATGGAACCAGAAATTCATAGGGAATGATGGCCAATGAGGGCTAGAGGCTTTTCATACCCTTTTGACTCTCGCCCCTTTTCGAACAGATGAAACATGCGTTGTTTTTTTGGGAGAAAGAGTTTTCCCCCAATTCTTCAGCGAACTGAGCGCCTCATAATCAGTTAAATCTAAATGCAGAGGAGTGACTGAAACCAAGTTCTTTTCCACCGCATCATGGTCGGAAGGCTTTTTTCGAGCCCACGATTGCCGTTCCCCAGCGATCCAGAAATAGGACCCTCCCCTGGGATCAATTTTTTCTACCACCGGGTTATGATATCGACGTTGGCTCAAACTCGTGAACTGTATGCCGGCAATGGCTTCTTTTTTCAAGCCAGGGACATTCACATTGAGAATTGTCCCTTCCGGCAAACCAGATTTCATAATCCGCTCCGCCAGTTGTACCGCATAATGCGCAGCGACAGTATAGGAAGCTTTGGAACAATCTTCTAAGGATACCGCCAGGGAGGGTATTCCATGGAGCATGCCTTCCAGCGCACCTGCCACCGTGCCAGAGTTGGTGACGTCATCTCCCAGATTCCACCCCTTATTAATTCCAGAGACCACGAGCGCGGGCACGGTCGTTTCTAGAAGCTTGCAAATCGCCAAGGTGACACAATCTGCTGGTGTCCCATTCACGGCATACCACCGAGGCCGAATTTGCCGAAGGCGCAATGGCTTATGAAGGGTCATGGCTCGCCCCACCGCATTTTGCGTCTTTTCTGGAGCGACGACCCACACCTCGCCCAACGCTGTCATTGCCTTGGCCAGGGCACGAATGCCAGGGGCATCAATGCCATCATCATTGGTGACAACAATTCGTCTTGTTTTAGCAAAAGGCATAGGGTATTGGGAGTTTGCAGAAGATACAGAAAAGCCCGCCCCAATAACTTTGGGACGGGCTTATCAATTTCCTCAATTGGTGGGCAATTGAGTTATATGCTTTTCATGAATTCTGCCACGGCCGCCGGATCTGCTGCTCCCATTATTGCTGAAGGAGGAACAGTATTGGATTTTTTGCCAGTCAAGCCGCATTCTATTTCGTCGGTAATCATTTCGACTGGCATAGACATTCCCCCGTAAACATGTGGACCAGCCACAATTTTTGCCTTGGAGAATCCATAAATTGCCGTAGCCACATCTTTCGCCAACCATCCAACATAATTAAACTCGGGAATGACAATAAGCTTGGCTTTACCACAAAGCTTCCTCAGTTCATTTGTTGGGAAAGGTCGCAAGGAACGAATCTTGATTAATCCTGCCTTAATGCCTTTTTCCGTACATTGGCGTACCGCTTCGCGGGATTGGGCCGCTGCACTTCCCGAAGCAATAAGGAGAACATCTGCTCCTTCCACATCCTGAGCTTCTAACAATCCATCCATATATTTCTCAATATATTTCCTTGACCGCTCAACGCCAGCCCATACTTCCTGCTGCCACACCGCGTGAATGTTGTAAGCCATAAAATTCGATTTTTGGACCGGGGCATCACGAGACAATCGAGCCGGAGGATTTTCAGCATCTAAAACTGGTACCGACCCTCGGTAAGGATCCCGAGCTGGTAGCTTGAATCTCTTATCCGGCATCGAACAATATCCTCGAGCATGAGTCACAAAAAAACCATCACAGCAGACCCCTACCGGGAGAGTCACATCATTTTTTTCGCTGATAATAAAGCCCTTCATAATAAAATCGAACAGGTCCTGTTGGTTTTCAGCATGAAAGACCAACATTCCGCTGTTCAACAGGTAGGCAATTTCAATATTATCCGGTTGGATAGCCAGCGGAGCATTGACGACTCTGCATGTAAACATGCAAACGGCAGGAAGGCGGTGACCAGCCCACGAGACGATGGGCTCAAGACCTCGTAAGGTTCCAG
>JAQBGS010000419.1:0-4196 GCA_032128535.1 Nitrospirota bacterium | reverse complement strand
CTCAAAATCCGCTTCTGTGGCGCCGGCTTTGACGTACTTCATTTCGGCACATCCAGACAGAAGAATAATCCCGATACTGACCAACAGCCATGCTTTCATGATTGACCTCCTCGCTTGGAAATGCAGTGATACCTAGGTTTTGATCTAGCCTTTATGGCACCTACTGGATATACTCACGAACTTTATCACTCAAAGGGAAGTTGAGGGTACCGTCATGAGGATTTTCCGCCCAATCCACAGCCTGAGTTTTATCTTTTGTGTTGTTCTCAGCTTCCACGGCTGTGCCACAAAAACCGGGTCGTTAGACTTTTCGGGATTTTTGGGTAATTACACCGGGCTTCGTCCTTCGCCAGATGACAGTGGTGCATGGAGCTATAGGAAGCCTGGTGTCAATTTCAAAGGGTACACGAAAATCATTCTGGATCCCCTCGTCATCTGGCCGCACCCCGATTCTGCCTATGGCGGGCTTGATAGCTTGACGGTCTGGAAGTTGGCCCTCGGATTTCAGAATAGTATGAGCCAGGCCTTGGCCGGAGGCTATGTGATTGTGAAAGAGCCTGGTCCTGGAGTCTTGCGCCTTCGGGCGGCTTTGACAGACGTGATGTTGGAACACCCCAAACTGGCCTCGCCCGGCCCGTTGCTTCCGCTGGCCAATGATATCTTGATCATGGCCTCTGAAAAGATTTCCGGCATGAATGCTCTGGAAGGGGAGGCGGCTATTGAAGCTGAATTGTTGGATGCCGAGAGCCAGGAACGCCTGGTTGCGTATGTTGAAAAGCGAGTGAGTTCCAAAGTCCTTCTGACGCAGGATAAAGATTCTTTGGGACCGGTGTTAGAAATCTTTGACTATTGGGCCAAAAAACTCCGACAGCGTTTAGACGAAGAGCGCGGCTTGCGTGAGTATCAGAAAACGATTCAGTAAGCCTGCCTGTCTGGCTTTCCCCTTTCCTCAAAATCTTGAGCTGCCTCTACCGGTGTCCCTCCCTTTCGATGGTCATGGCCGACTACTCATCCATTGACTGGCAAAGGTTTGGGTGACAGCGTGCTTGTGTCACGCATGACTTCTTTGCCCTCCCTAAAATTCCTGGATGCTTCCTTTCAGCATGGCCAACAATCTAAACTAGTTTCTGCCAGCTTATCTTCCTTTTTAGAGGGGCAACATGATCACAAACGACATTATTGCAGCCTTCGACTCGGTGACCCCTTGCTCTGATCGGTGGATCCCAAACCGATATAGACAGCTTGGTCTGTTCCTCCTGGTCATGATGCTCGCGGCCCTTCCCTGGACAGCGATAGCTCAAGAGACTCAAGCCCCGAGTCAAGATAATCAAGCCGAACAGGTCTCGCCGGTTATGGTTCCAACCTTCCCCGTCATGCTTGACGGGGAGGTGCTTTTTGAAGTCCGCGGGGTTTCAGCCTATCCCGCCGAGTTACGAGCCAAGAAAGTTTCAGGTCGGATTGAAGCCTTTGCCGCCGACTTGGGTCGTTCCATTCAGTCCCTGCGACTGGTGGAAGAAAGTGGATTCACCACGGTTTATGGGGGTAATCAACCGTTAACGTCGGTTGTTAATGCCGACGGTCGGCTTGAGGGTGGGGTTGAACGTCAGCTTCTGGCCCAGGTCTATCTCAAACGGATCGCGGAAGCGGTGAAAGAACATCGGGAACAACGTAAACCAAAGAACCTGATGTTTGCTATTTTCTATGCGTTGGCCGCAACAGGCATTCTCGCATCGGGATGGTGGGGACTGCGGTGGACCTTCAACAGGCTCGACGCGGCAATCGAACGTCGATACAAAACGCGGGTCAAGGATTTTACGGTTTACAAGGTCCTCATTTTTCAGGCTGATCAGATGTGGGCAGGGTTCAGGGGAACGCTGAAAGCCGGTCGGTTCCTTCTGGTGTTTCTACTACTTTACGCCTACTTCAACTTTGTCTTTCGTTTGTTCCCCTGGACGGCGTATTTGGGAAAGCAATTATTCCATATCATCCTTGACCCTCTGCGAGTGATGGGGAAAGGGTTCATTGGAGCCATTCCCAGCCTGGTTTTTCTGGTGATTTTGGTGATCTTGCTTCGATACGTCCTCAAATTCTCAAAATTAATTTTTTACAATTTGTCTCTAGGACGGGCGACATTCTCGGGATTCGATCGGGAATGGGCCTGGCCCACCTACCGGATTTTCCGTACACTGCTGGTGATATTTGGACTGGTTATGGCCTATCCCTATATCCCCGGCTCCAGCTCCGATGCCTTTAAGGGTATTTCGATTTTTCTGGGAGTGCTCTTGTCGCTGGGGTCCACTTCATTGATTGGCAATATTCTGGCCGGTTATTCCTTGGTCTACCGTCGGGCGTTCCGAATTGGCGATCGTGTAAAGATTAATGAGCATGTGGGCGATGTGATAGAGCGACGCCTTATGGTGACGCATCTTCGTTCTCTGAAAAACGAAGAAGTCATTGTGCCTAACTCGGAAATCATTAATGGTGCCGTGGTGAATTATAGTTCTCTTGCCAAGGAACAGGGACTGATTCTCCATAGAACTGTCGGAATCGGCTATGAGACGCCGTGGCGGCAGGTAGAGGCGATGTTGATGGAAGCCGCGGACCGGACTCCCGGTTTACTGAAGGATCCAGGGCCGTTTGTCCTGCAACAAGGCTTGGGAGATTTTTGCGTGACCTATGAACTGAATGTCTACTGTGATAAGCCGAAGGAAATGATGGAATTCTATAGCCGGCTGAGCCAGAATATTCTTGACGTCTTTAATGAACATAGCGTGCAGATTATGACACCGGCCTATGAGAGGGACCCCGATCAACCCAAGATCGTTCCCAAGGATCAGTGGTATGCCCCACCAGCCAAGCCCCCCGAAAAGAGTCAGGAGCTGTGAGCGCTGTCGAGGTGTTGCTCGAAGATAGCCTCATGTAGATTTGCTGGAGATCCCCTTGGTTCCTTCTGGTTCCAGGATGGCCGCGCTGCCTTTCCCGAGCATCCGGATATTTTTCAACGCCTCGTTCAACGTGATAGACAGGCGGATGACCCGTTCAGGAGTGACATAGACCACCGTGCCCGACCACGGGTTGGGGGCGCTCGGCAAATACACCGCGACTTTGCCATGGGGTTCGCGCTCGATCTCGAAGGCCAGTTGCGAGTAGTCGTCGAACTGTACGGAAACTGGGATGAAGCTCTCGGAGACCTCATCGCTCCGGCGAAGGTTATCGCCAAAGCCTTTGACGAACGCATAACCGGGCAGGGCGGCAAGCAGTGTCTCTTCAAGTTTGGCCACGATCTTTTTCGCATGGGATCTTTGTGCCGCCAGGCCGGCCAGAAAACAGAATCCCAAAATGACCAGCACGGCGAGAAGATTCAACACCAGGGCCCCAATGTGGGTGTCCACCGGCAAGAAGGGAGCGAGAGTACCCGCGACCCCCTTCATCACATGCACCAATTTCCCAACCACGACCACGACGACGGCTAACGGGATGAGAAAAAAGATTCCCCCGATTACGGTGGCTTTGATGAAATCAACTTTGTCGTTCATGGGGTATGATCCTCTCAGTCTATGTCACGGATTTTCTTCTCATATGGAAGTTGTGTTTTTTCGCCTGTCCGTACATTCCATCGTTCGCCTGCCGGCCGTCTTCATCACCTAGGTCGTAAAGTGCTTTAACGATCAAATACGTCATTCACCCTCACCCCAACCCTCTCCCTGGTAGGGCGAGGGGGTTCTGAATGTCTTATTTGAACGTTAAAATTCTATAGGGAGTCCTGATCCAAATGGGGATGGGCTTCATCTTTGAAAACATGACAATTCCCTCGCCACTTATTACCTGTTTTCCAGACGACCATAGTCAAACAGTCCTGCCTCAATCGGAGACGCGCTCTGATAGGCAGCCTGTATTGCATCGCTATGCTTCCAGAAATCAGGGTCGTTTCTTCTGATACCAAAACGACTGAGCAGGGCCTGATAATCCTCTTCACTGTTGAGTCCTTCAACGGCGCTGACAAAGTCTTTCAGTTCTGTCTGAGCAACATGGTAGAAGGCATTGGGATAGGCGCCCAAAAACCCTCGCACCACCGTTAAACTATCTTCTTCAGGCAGACGTCTTTTATCGTCAAAGAACAGATGGGATACATTGCTCAGGCCGTTGTTATGGATGAGGGTCACCACATGGTTATCTGAACCTTCAATTGATAAAAA
>JAQBGS010000418.1:0-3940 GCA_032128535.1 Nitrospirota bacterium | reverse complement strand
AGAAATTGACGAGGTCATTGATTATGCCTTCAACGATTTTGTCGGCCTACCGGGGGCAAAAAGAAAAGTTGTCCTGTTGGAGTATACTCCATGGATCTTTTGGGAGAAGCCTTTTGAAAGAAACAATGAGAGAAGAAAGCTTATTAAAAAATATGCAGAGAAATATCATATCGAAATTATTGATTCATTCGATCAGGTTTATATCCCTGAAAAGAAAGCTGAGCTATGGTTTGGACATCTGGACTTTGGTCATCATACCCCTTATGGGAATAGGGTGGTTTGCGACGAAGTCGTACATTGGCTTGCAAAGGACACTCCTCGTTAATTTTAACAATCCCGGCTTCTGTTGTTTCTTGATTAATGTTCGCTATTGAAACCGGTTTTTCCTTCAAGAAGGGTAGGCGTAAGGCTGCTCGCGTCCGAACCGAAGGGAAGTCTCGGGTTGGAGGATTAAACGTTAGTGGCCAACCTTGATCTATCTCGTAGAACGGGATCCTGCTCAGTAAGCAGGGCACAGATGAGTTACGCTAAAAGACATCGTCTATAAGAAAGAAACAATAGTTGGAGCTTCGTTCTAATTCCGGATCGGTTTTTTGTTCGAAGGGACGGAATGTGTGCTAAGTCTAGTTGAAATTTGAAGCGGCTCCCTCTGCTGTGGTGAGATGGTGTTCGACGAAGAAGCACCATCTTTTCCAGCAACAGAAAGGAGCCACCTCATGAGAAGTATTACGAACTCGAGGAGCAGAAGCAAGAAGACCAAACGATTGGGGCCAGCATCGGAGCTCAGGCCAAAGGACTACGAGGCTTTTGCGGTGGATAGGAAGTTGGAGTGTATTCGTGCGCTGATCCCATTAGGACTCATGCATTTGCACGAGCTGTTGGAGGAGGAGGTGTGCGCCTTAGCGGGGTTCCGGTATGCCCGAAAGGACGTGAGCCTTCCTGGCCGACGCCATGGCAGTAACCCGGGGAGTGTGCAATTGGCGGGGCAACGACATCCTTTGCGCCTCCCTCGTGTGCAACATCACCAGGGTGGAGAGATCCCGTTACAGGCTCTCGACCGATACCGAGGGACCGGACAAGTGGATGACCTGCTCCTCAAACGGGTGCTGTATGGCATTTCTTGCCGGAACTATGAGGCCGCAGCGACGGCGGTCCCAGGAGCTATTGGGTTATCCAGTTCGACCGTCTCGCGGACCTTTACTCAAGCCAGTGCGAAGCAGCTACAGTTACTTCAAGACCGAGACTTGCGTCCATTGGATGTCGTGGCGGTCTTTCTCGATGGCAAAGCGTTTGCCGAGATGATGATGGTCGTGGCCGTGGGCCTTACCCTTACCGGCCAGAAGCATATGCTTGGGTTTGTGGAAACGGGCACGGAAAACGCGCAGGTCTTGACCGCGTTCCTTCAGTCATTGTGTGACCGGGGCTTGAATCTCTCTGACGGGCTCCTGGTGATCATTGATGGCGGGAAAGGCTTACGGGCAGCCGTCCGGCAGGCCTTGGGCCCCACAGCTCTGGTGCAACGGTGCCAGTGGCACAAGCGGGAGAATGTGGTGAAGCATTTACCCATAGGCGAACAGCGAACGTGGCGCCGTCGCCTCCAACGTGCCTATGAACGTCCGACCTATGCGGAAGCAAGGGCCGCGCTGCACCGCCTGCAACGAGATCTGGAAGCCTGCAACCAATCAGCGGCTCGCAGTTTGGCCGAAGGCCTGGAGGAGACGTTAACGTTGCATCGATTAGGGTTGTTTGCCGTCTTGGGCGCCTCTTTCAAAACCACGAATTGTCTGGAGTCGATCAATGCTTTGGTGGAGGAGCGCTGTGCAAAGGTAGATCGTTGGTCCAATTCGAATCAGCGGCAGCGTTGGTTGGCTGCCGCATTACTGGATATCGAACCACGGCTTCGGAAGGTCAAAGGCTATCGCCACTTACCACGGTTGCGGGAGGCGCTGCACCGAGAATTGAAACTGGAAACGGCCACGAGCAAGAACGTCGCGTAACATCAACCCCTGAGCCGTGGAGAATTCCAACTAACTTTGGGCTTGACTCCAAATTATACGGGAATGATGTCCGACTCAATACTCACGGAAAGGATTGAGCCATCGACACTGATTGATGTATGAGGTGCCTATTTTGTTCTATCCACCTGGACCCCACATGCTTTTTCGTAAGAACCTACATATCAATAAAAGTCTAAGATCTTCGCTGGCCAATATCGGGATTTCTGAATTTCAGGATTTCATGAATTATTCGGCTGGGGAGCTCGTGTCTCGCCCTTCCAAACGAAATGTCCGTACTCTTACCCTTGACGTTGCTGGACAGAAAAGAAAGTATTTTCTCAAGCAAACAGGTATCCAACCCCTCCCGGTGGTACTGAAAGCATGCTGCCGACTCCAATCTCCTTGTTCGGATGCTTCCCGCGAGGTTGAAATACTTGAGTTATTTCGTGACCAGGGAATTCCGGTGATGAACCACGTGGCCTGGGGAGAACACACGGTTTTGGGCTGGCCTGTAAGGGGATTTATTTTGGTGGAGGAGGTTATTGGAAGCGAATTTGTCGATGTCTATCGTGATGCCTCGTTACGAAGTCGTCGACGTCTGATGCGGGTCTATGGCGAGTTGATGGGAACCTTGCATCAGAGGGGAATTAAGTCGAAGGTTCATCCGCGTGATTTAAAATGCATTTCACAAAATTATTCCACTTTTCAGAAATGTCTGGTGGTCATCGATCGTGAACGCGGTCTGAATCGTCTGGTGAATATTTCGTTGCAGCAGCGAGGAAAGAAGTTAGCAGAGATTTGGATCAAGGGAGCGTTCACGATCGGTCGAGGAGAACGGAGCGAACTGCTAGCTTTCCTATCTGGTTACTTCGCTGCGTCTGGCGTGCATGGCATGAAGAAGGCCATGGGTGAAAAATTGGTAAACTGGGTATTGCGCCGCACCGCGGACATTCTGGGTAGTGACGATCGCTTTGCGAGCCTTCGTCCTGATTTCAAGGAAAAGTACGGTATTCCTCAAGGGTAGTGTCCGTGCCTGACGAATAACATTGGATAAAGTTCTATGTTTTCTGGCAAAGGAAGGAAGGGAAGAAAGCTTTCATTGGCAAGAAAAAATAAGTTTGTGATTCTTGGGATCTTCATGTCAATTGGAGTCCTCATTCTTCTGGGAGAAGTGGGTGTTCGTCTTTTCGTCAAAAACGGGGATATCACTCCTGAAGTACTTAGAAACCGATCCATTCAATACGAACCGGTTATCTTCGCCAGGCATGCGTTCAAACAGGAGGCCCGCATCGTCAATAACCCATTTGGCAGTAAGAAGGAATTGGTGTGGGAGATCAATGCAAAGGGATACCGAGGACCAAATTTTGAGGCAGAAAAACCAGATGGGACCACACGGATTATTGTATATGGTGGATCGGCTACCTTCGATACAAAAAGCACGAAAGGAGAAGATTGGCCTCATCGAGTGCAAGAAAAGTTGCGAAAGTCTGGTTTTTTGAACGTTGAAATCATCAATGCTGGTGTTATTGGTCATACGGCCCTGGAATCTGTCGGACGTTTATTTACCGAGGGCTTTGTTTTTGAGCCGGATTATGCGTTGATCTATAATGGCTGGAACGACATAAAGTATTTCAGCTCCCCAAAAACCGTAATGCGAACTTTACGTCCTGCTCTGGAGGGTTTCGATCCCCGGATTCATTACGGAATTTTTTTTGATCGTTGGCTCTGTGAGTTGTCACAACTCTACACCGTATTAAGAAGAATCTACTACAAAACCAAAATGAGGATTGGCAATGAAGGGTTGGTAGAGGCTGGGGACAAACAGAACTCTATCGCCACACTCAATCCAAATGGATTTCGGCAATATCAATTGGCCATGGAAATGTTTGTCGATCTGGCTCGCAATATCGGGGCTGACCCCGTACTTATGACGCAGGCACGTC
>JAQBGS010000417.1:0-3522 GCA_032128535.1 Nitrospirota bacterium | reverse complement strand
TTGTCTTGATCGTCGGAGGAGTTATACAAACGGGGTGAGACGCTTATGGGAATAAGAAAAGCCGACGACCCTACCCACGAAATCCAAAAATTGCGGTCCCAGCTAGAGTCTTTAGAACTCGAAAGGCAACAGCATTATGAGTCTCGCCACCAGCTTGACCAAACACAGCAGAAAAACGAGCGGTTGGTCTCGAGCCTGCAAGAAGCCAAAGCACAAATCGAAGCACTCCGCAAAGAAGTCGAGAAATTAACAGCCCCGCCTTCAACCTTTGCTATTTTCTATGGCGCAAATTCTGATGGAACGATTAATGTGGCCCTCGGTGGACGAAAATTACGCGTGAATCTCCACCCATCAATTCCATTAGATTCTCTCAAGACCGGTCAAGAAGTGATTTTGAACGAGGGGCTGAATGTCATTGAGGCACGCGGCTACGATCCACAAGGTGAAATCGTGCACCTTAAACAATTACTCGATGATGGACGTGCGGTGGTCAGTACCCATTTGGATGATGAGCGAGTAGTGGAATTTTCCGATGCGCTCAAGCAACAACATCTGAGCGTGGGCGATCATCTCCTGTTCGAACCCCGTTCAGGGTATCTCACGGAAAAGCTGCCCAAAGGTGAAATGGAAGAACTAGTCATCGAAGAGGTTCCAGATATTGATTATGATCATATCGGCGGTCTAGAAAAAGAATTAGAACAAGTGAAAGACGCCGTCGAGCTCCCTTTTCTCCATCCAGCCCTTTTTGCCGAGCATCAATTATCTCCCCCCAAAGGCATCCTCCTCTACGGACCGCCAGGCTGCGGGAAAACCTTAATTGCTAAGGCCGTCGCCAACTCCATTGCAAAAAAACTCGGGCATCTCAAAGGCAAAGAGATTCGCAGCTATTTTCTGCACATCAAAGGCCCAGAGCTGTTAAATAAATATGTAGGGGAATCTGAACGGAAAATCCGAGAAGTCTTTGCCAAGGCCAAAGAAAAAGCCTCACATGGCCATCCGGTCATCGTCTTCTTTGACGAAATGGATGCCTTATTTCGCACACGGGGGACAGGCATTTCTTCAGACATGGAGTCCACGATTGTGCCGCAATTTCTTTCCGAGATTGATGGTGTGGAAAGTCTTCGTGACGTCATTGTCATCGGCGCCAGCAACAGACAAGACTTGATTGACCCCGCCGTCTTACGCCCTGGGCGATTGGATATCAAAATCAAAATCCCACGTCCGGATAAACACGCCGCCAAAGATATTCTAGGGAAGTATCTCATCGCCGACCTTCCCTTTTCAGAGTCTGCCATGGCCGACCAGAACCTGGACCGAGCGGCATATGTTCAGCAACTCATCGAGACCACAGTAGAGGCCATGTATGCCAAAACCGAAGAAAATCGATTTCTTGAAGTGACCTATGCGAACGGAGAAAAAGAAACCGTCTATTTCAAAGATTTCTCGAGTGGCGCATTGATTGAAAGTGTCGTCTCACGTGCAAAAAAGCTCTCGATCAAACGCACGATTTCTGGAGGAGAGAAAGGTCTCACTAGTGAGGATTTTCTCAAAGCGATCCGAGAGGAATTCAAAGAACAGGAAGATTTGCCCAATACCACTCATCCAGATGATTGGGCGAAGATCGCCGGGAAAAAAGGTGAAAAAATCGTCCACGTTCGAACCCTCACCACTGATGAAGGATCCGAACCCCGCGAAATCGAAACGATGAGCGTCGGTCACTATTTTTAACCATCCAACATCGCACTGAATGAGGTGTTCGTGCTACGAATTCTCGGCACTGAAACAGAATTCGGGATCATCGCCCGCTCTCCCCGCCACCCAGATCCCGTTGATAATTCCCTTCGTTTAATCAGTCACTGCCCTCGCCTTCCGGCTCCCAATGCTTTGTGGGATTACGAAAACGAAAACCCATTTTTCGATGCCAGAGGCTTTAAGGTCGAAGGCGAACCCGAACGGCCGGGGGTCAGTTACAATCGTCAACTCAATAAGATTTTGCCCAACGCCGGCCGCTTGTACGTCGACGGGGCTCATCCCGAATATTCCACGCCCGAATGCAGTCATCCGCGAGAAATCGTCGCCTATGAACGAGCCGGAGACGCCCTTGTCGCAGAATGTTTGGCGCGCCTGAATGCCAGCATGGGAGAAGATGAATTTCTGGTGTATCGCAACAACTCCGATGGAAAGGGCAACAGTTTCGGCTATCACGAAAATTATCTCATTTCACGCAAGATACCCTTTGAGCAAATAGCCACAGTCCTGCTGCCATTTTTTGTGTCACGACCAATTTTTTGTGGGGCAGGAAAGGTGGGGGCAGAAAACGGGACAGATCCCACAACGTATCAACTCTCGCAACGAGCCGACTTCCTAGAATGCCTGTACGATCTCAACACCATGGTCAATCGTCCGATCATCAATACACGGGATGAACCTCATACTCAATCATCGCAATTTCGTCGCCTCCACGTGATTGTCGGGGACGCCAATATGTGCGAAGTCTCCACTTTCCTCAAAGTTGGCACCACCGCCATTATTATGGACATGCTGGAGAATCGTGGCGTTCTTCCCCAAATCGAATTAGCCAACCCGGTTAACGCGATTAAACAAGTGTCTCGCGATTTGACCCTCAAAGACTCCCTCTTACTTCAGAATGGACGCCATACCACTGCACTGGCTATTCAACAGACCTTTCTTCACGCAGCTCACGAATTCTACACCACCCACGAATTATCCCCGATCACCAAAGAAGTCTTAATTCGCTGGGAATCAGTTCTTGAAAAATTAGACCAGGACCCCACAGACCTCACCCAAGAAATTGATTGGGTGGCAAAACGCGCCCTGATAGAGTCCTATATGGATCGGAAAAAATGTGGGTGGCACGACCCTCGCGTTGCGATGATGGACTTACAGTATCACGATATACGACCAGCCAAAGGCTTGGCTTACACGTTAGAACGAACCAGGAAAATGGAACGGCTGACACATGACGAAGAGATCCAACGCGCCATGTGTACCGCTCCAGCCCAAACCCGTGCCTTCTTTCGAGGAGCCTGTCTGCAACGATTTCCCCAACAGGTCTATGGCATGAGTTGGACGTCCGTCCTGCTTGAGTCAGCGGACGCCACTATTAAACGAATTCCGCTTATGGATCCATTTCGTGGCACGCAATCACTCACCCAAGAGTTATTTCAGGACATTGACTCAGTTGATCAGCTATTATCTCGTCTCATTTAGGAAACCTGGCTGATCAACAAACATCGTAACGGTTCACGACCAACATGACTCCTGATAAATTCCCATTCCCAAACTTTTCATTCGATCCCTGTTCAAGCTTTTATCAATTTCTGACCACGCAACGGCCAGAATTATTGCCCATGGCACGATGGGGAACAGTTCCAGCCCAATACGGTTCAAGTGAGCTTCCTCTTTCCAAACAACTCCCTCCTTGGCCTCATGGCACCACCGTCCTCGCGTTCACCTACCAAAACGGAGTGTTAATTGCCGGAGACCGCCGAGCCACGGAGG
>JAQBGS010000416.1:0-10163 GCA_032128535.1 Nitrospirota bacterium | reverse complement strand
GAGTTTCGGCAAGTGAATACGGATGCCTTCATTCAAGGGAACCAGGATTGGTATCTGAGTGTGGGACAGCGCTATACCCCGGGATGGCCCGCGTGTACGACGTGGGGATATTTGGAATCCTATTTCATTTAATGAAATGCTGGATCCCGATAATGAAATTCTCTATCTTACGGCAGGAGGAGCCATGCGCTTGCCCTTGGGCGTGACTATTGGGACACGGTGGTATCACGATTTACGAACTGGGGAGACAGCCGAATGGGATGTGATGGGGATTTATCAAAACCCCTGCCGGTGTTTCTCTTTCGGTTTGTATTACCAACAACTTCCAGATCGAACGCAGTATAATTTTTTAATTAGCCTTACCGGCCTATGGGGAACTCAAAACAATGGTACAGCACTGATGAAGACGATTCTCGGACCCATCATGGAAGGTGAAAAAGGTGTGCCCTGGGATTATCGATAATTGGTCGATTTGTTCTGGTCCTCTATATGCGCATTCTGGCCTTAATGTTCTTGATAGTGGGATTGGGTTTTGGATTATGGCCCGGTCACGCTCTGGCGCAAGAAGTCATCACCGATCAGGTTAGTATTACTTCGGGAGGAGGACAGCTCTTTGGTATCACGTCGGGAGAGGGAATTGCGAGGAAATTCTTAACTGCAGGCGAAGAGATTCTTGCGATCGAGGCCAAAGGTGTAACCGGTTTTGTTCACACGACGAAACGATTGTTAGGGTTATCAGGTAGACTACAACGGTGGGTGGACATGAATCTTCCCTCTGTAGAAGAGGTTGGCAAATGGACCGTCACGCCACGGATGATTGTCGTTCAAGGTCGGGAGGCCGTGTATGGTTTTCAAAGTGATCTTGGCCGTTGGAAAAGAGAACCCTGGGGGGCAGGGGAGACAATTGTGAATAGTGTCGTCGAAGATCATGTGGGAGTCTTAATTACAAATCGACGTGCCCTGGGATTTTCAGCGTTTACGGGAGGGTTTTTTTCGCAAGATCTTCCATCGGGCAATTCGATTCACAAGTTACAAGTTAATGAC
The DNA here is from genome assembly GCA_032128535.1 of Nitrospirota bacterium. GTDB lineage: Bacteria > Nitrospirota > Nitrospiria > Nitrospirales > UBA8639 > Nitrospira_E. The sequence continues at coordinate 9,119 of JAQBGS010000416.1, read as the reverse complement.
AATGTGGTGATCATCCACCTGTCAGGGCTCACACTGGTGTTTCGATCTGGCCTGGCGATTTGGGCGGAGCTGCCTTAATTGGAAGAGAGGCTTGAGGCTGGTTCTGATTGTTTCGTGAGGCCAGGGTAATCAACCCCGATGGGTGCATTAGAACAGTATTGGCTCCACCATTGAATGACCTCCTGGAGAAAGGGGTCTTCCGGTCCGGTCGCAAAGAGATGGCCGTAAAGGTAGCCTGTTTGCGTATCAAACAGGACGAAGATTGGCATGGATGCGGGTTCGGGTAGAGGCGCAATATCCATAGGGTGTCTGTATCCTAGACTCCATCAACTGGGTTAACTTTAGAAGCTTGTCGGCCATTGATACAGGTTCCTTGAGGCCGTTTTTTAAGGTAGGATAGCGGGCGGGGTGAACTATTTCGAAAAAGTGTTTAAAAAGCGCATACTTGGTTTGGTTGTAAATGATGGAAACTCAGCAAACTTTTCAGCGGAATCCTCGGGCTAAGCTTGACCTGCTTTATGAAATGGGGTGCAATGCCAGGGGGGCTCTCGTGGAAGAATTCCACTGTCGGTAGGGTGGCTGTTTGAAAAAAAATGATCAGTTGGGTGAAGGTTGAGGGAGGCGTGTCATGGAAACATCAATGTCTACTGAATTACCTGTGAGTGGCCGAGTGGCCAGAATTTTGTTAGTTGAGGATGAACCGGATGTTCGGGACACCATTAAACTTCAATTAGAAGATGAAGGGCATGAAGTGACCGAGACCGACTCTGGGAACCAAGCCCTGGCGTTGGCAGAATTGTCTGCCTTCGACCTTGTGTTAACGGATGTCATGATTCCTGATCTCAATGGGATTGAACTCGTTCAACGGTTAAACCAATTACCCTCGTCTCCCGTCACGGTGGTGATGACGGGGTATGGATCGGTCGAAATGGCCGTCAATGCCATTAAAGCTGGAGCCTTTGATTTTTTGTCAAAGCCCTTCTCTGTCGATGTGCTGAGTGCCACCGTGGCCAGTGCTTTACGAGTGAAATCGCTTCAAGATGAAAATACGGAACTGAAAAAAACGGTCAAAGGGCAATTTAGTATCGGAAAGCTGGTGAGTTCTAGTCAGGTGATGAAAGAAGTGTTTCAGCTCATCGATTGCGTGGCAGATACCGATAGTACCGTTCTGATTTTGGGAGAAAGTGGGACCGGCAAGGAACTGATCGCGCAAACGATTCACGCGAATAGTACCCGACGTCGTGGGAATATCATTCCGGTGAATTGCGGCGCGATTCCTGAGGCTCTATTGGAAAGTGAGTTGTTCGGGCATGAGCGAGGTGCCTTTACCGGAGCGGTGGCAGCTCGAGTTGGCCGATTTGAGTTAGCAGCAGGCGGCACCATTTTCTTAGACGAAATCGGAGATTTGAGTCCTCCGCTTCAAGTGAAACTGCTTCGAGTTCTTCAAGAACGAACATTTGAGCGGGTGGGCGGGACCCGGACCTATAAATCAGATGCCAGGGTGGTGGCGGCGACGAATCAAGATCTCGAGAGTTTGGTTGCAGCCAAACAATTCCGCGAAGATCTGTTTTACCGACTCAACGTGGTTCCGGTGCTGGTTCCACCTTTGCGCCAACGAGTTGAGGATATTCCCCTCTTATTGCAGCATTTTATTACGATGTTTAATGATCGTCGTAAAGCGGAGTTGACTGGTGTGTCCGATCATGCCATGGCCTTACTGTGTGAGTATCCGTGGCCAGGTAATGTTCGAGAAATCGGCAATATTGTTGAACGGATTGCCATCTTGAAGCGACGCGGGTTGATTGAACCTGAAGATTTGCCTGAGAAAATTCGTCGTCTTCCATCGGATCTGCTCCCCTCCACACCTGCGGCTATCCCAGTTGGGGGATTGGATCTTTCGCGAGCCGTCGAAGAATTTGAAAATCGGTTGATCCTCGAAGCCCTTGAACGAACCAATTGGGTCAAAAGTAAAGCTGCACGACTTCTTCAAATCAACCGGACGACACTGATTGAAAAATTAAAAAAGAAATCCCTTGCCGAAGTGGTGGCCCAACGTGCCGCCCCCCCTGAAGACCTGGTTGACGCCTGACGGGTTGCAACCTAGGGCCATTCTCCTTCTGCTCGTCTTGTTTCTCTGTCAATCAGCCTGATGTTCTGACCCTTCCGTCAACGCCTTGACGCAGGCAGTTTCTTCCCAGCAGTGCGTCCTCCAAGAAAACCCCTCATTTTTCAACAAAAATTCCGCACGGTCTTTTTGAACCCGGTAAGAAATTCTCGGGTCCAGATTTTGCTGAATAGGGTTCAAAGGTTGGAGGACATACGAAACGTGAGAAGATTTCTCTGGATAGTCGGGGCGGCTGTCCTCTGGCCTAGTACGGCGGCGGGTGGGTCCTGCTCGGAGTTTCCCTGGCATCATCCTCAAGACATGGTTATGCCAAATGTCCTGCATGAAGGTAAAAATGCGATGAAGGCGGGTTCTTTGTTGGAGGCACGGGAATTGTTTTCTTCGTATCTCTTGGAACATGAAGAAGGCGTGTTTGCGGATGGCGCCAAATGGGTTTTGGCTTCCCTTCCCGACGCGGAAAATGAACCTGGGGCTGGATTTTTGAAACAGATCGATCGTCTTCAAGCGATGAAAACCGCACAGCCGGATAGTGTGTATGCGCCGTGGGCGCTGTGTTCGATGGGCCAACTGTACTGGGATGCCGGGTGGCATTCCGAAGCCAATGCCTTGTTCGAAGAATTTCTTGCGTCCTATCCCGCGCATCCTTTAGCGGGAGGTGTGATGGTCGAATCGGGGTTGGGGTTTTTGGAAAACCGACAATTTCTTGAAGCCGCGCTGGTGCTTCGTCGTGTCGTGGAAGAGCCGAAATGGGAAGCGCATCGACTCAGTGGGGCATTGGGATTAGCCGATGCGACAGCCATGTCCAATGTATGGAGCCAGGCCTACTATTGGTACCGAGTGGTAGAGGCCGAACATCCTGAACTCATTCGACAATCTGAACGTTCGTCATACTATTACGGGTTGACGGAGTTAGCCGTTGGAGAGGCCAACAAAGCGATTCCTCGCTTTTTAACCACGGTCAATCTTTTTCCCCAACAAGAATTTGCGGGGCGAGCCCTCAATCGTATTTCTGAGAAATTATTACAGGAGGGCCATGAATTTTTGTCTCTATGGTTTGCGGAACAAGCCAAACGACGATTTAAGGGACAGGAAGCCGGTCGGCGGGGACAAGCGGCACAAATCAGATGGGTGGTGGACTACTTGTCCGCGGAACATTCGAAAGAAGAATGGGCCAAGGTTTATCAGCGTTTGGATGACTTGGAAATCTATTTATCGGTGTCCTGGGATAATGTTGTGGAAACGGCTCGCCCATTGAGCCAAGCCCCAGAACAAGATGTTCTCGAGGAAAGCCTGGTGTGGTTGGGACAAGGGTATCTCACGCTTGGAGATCTGCCATCCGCCATTCAATCATTGAAGCATCTTGCTATTGTGGCGACATCCGAAACATGGCGAAAGGAAGGGGCACATCGGTTAAGTGCCATTCTCAGCGAGCAAATGCAATCCTTCTCGGAGAAACAGGCCTGGGTCCGATTACTCAAGTTTCATGAAGATCAACAAGAGGCGTTTCGTTTGGTTCCGTTGACCCGTGAGCGCGTTCGGACAGTGGCTCAGGCCTATCAACAGGTGAAGCTCCCTTCCAAAGCTATGCAGTGGTATGACCAGTTGTTGCAGGAATATCCAAAGAGCCCTTTGCGTGAAGAAATTTTTGCACAAAAGGTTTTTCTTGCTGATGACCAGGGTGATGCGCCATTCGTTCGAAGTGCTGGTGAGATCTATCTGCGTGACTATCCTGAAGGCAAATGGCGAGCGGAGGTGTCTATAGTGTTGGGAATGGAAGCGTTGGTTCGTAAGGACTATGTCCAGGCGATTCAACAACTGTCCGATGGTCTGCAGCGCACGCATGACGCGGCGTTACAACGATATGCACTTCGCCATCGGGCGCAAGCCTATCGGGAGGCAGGGAAGAGAGATCTCGCGTTTGAAGATTTGCGACAGGTTGTGACTCTGGATGCGTTGGACATGAGCAATGTGGTGCGGCTAGGAGACTTTCTGTTTGATCAAGGCGATTATGCCGAGGCCGAACCACTGTATGACCAAGTGTTGATTTCCAAGGCGCCTGTGGCTTTGAAGGCTTGGGCGAAGTATCGGTGGGGGCTGTCATTGGACTATCAAGGAAAGGCGAGTGAAGCACAAAAACTCTTGACTGAAGTGCGGCAATTAGAAACACGCTCGCCAGAATTTGAAAATACCATTCGTGCTGCAGCGGCAGCGGTACTAGATGAATTTTCTTTACAAGGGAAACCTCAAGCAGGGAGGGCCAATGAAGGGAGTTAGAGCAACAGCTTCTCCATCGTTGGTCAAGGGGGCGAAATGGAAACCTGATCGTCCCGTCCTAAATTTAGGTTCTGTCCCACCTTCCCATAATCGATCGTTATATGTGGCCATTGAAGAAACGAAGGATGAACATCCTGGCCCTCTAGTGTCTCAGGCATCAGAGGAAGAACATCAGCTCCGGTTAGCCAGACTTGGGGAACAGGTTGGTCGTCTGGCTCATGACATTCGAAGTCCTTTGGCGAGTATTGAGTGGTTTGCTTCATTGTTGGGTCGCGATTATCAGAGTCAGGAAGAGCGGCAAGAGTTGACCGACCATTGTATCCGCGCCGTTCGCTCTTTGGATCATCTCGTCTCCAATATGTTGGTATTCAGCGCACCATTGCAGGCCAAGCGAGAGCCTGTGCACCTTCCGGCATTGCTGGATGATGTGGAATTGTTGGCATTGTATCCTCTTCGTTCCAATCGGCTAACGATTTGCCGTTATGGTGAAGATAATGTGTCGACGATCTGGGGTCAGGAATCTTTACTCAAACAAGTTTTGCTCAATCTTCTCATGAATGCCATTTATGCATCAAAGCCGGACAGCTTCATTGAGATTCACTGTTGCAAGGAATCACGATTGATTGAGCAACAAGGGAAACAGAAGTCGGAACACGGTCTCCTGCTTCGTATTCGAGATCATGGTTGTGGAATGTCCGAGGAAGAACGGTCCCACATGTTTCGCCCATTTTATTCCAATCGAAAGGGAGGGACAGGGCTTGGCCTTTCCATTGTTCAACAAATAGTTCACATTCATCACGGTTTGATTGATATTACCAGTCAAGAAGGAAAAGGGACGACGGTTGATCTCTTTTTCCCTCAGTAAAGGAGAATTGCATGCTAGAGACTGCGAATGGGATGAGTCGGGGCATCCTGGTTGTCGAAGATGACGAAGAGTTACAAACGGCTTTGACCAAAGTTCTGAGCCAACATGGCTATGACGTCACGGTGGCTAAAGATGGCTATGAGGGCTTAGACCATGTGGAACGGAATGCTCCCTGGCTTGTGCTCACTGACCTGAGTTTGCCTGGAAAAGGGGGTATGGATTTTTTACGAGAGGTCCGGACGCAAGGATACCATATGCCGGTGGTCGTGATGACGGCCTATGGCGGCGTGGATGTCGCGGTCGAGGCCCTAAAGTATGGGGCGACCGAATTTCTTCAAAAACCCTTTCCAATTGATCGGCTGGAGAAAATTATTCAACAGTTGGATGATGATCGCAACGAACCAAGTCTTGTGACGAACGGGGTCCAAGAACAGACGACACATGGAGGGCCACGCGAGGGGTTTTTGACCCGAGATCCAAAAGTGCTTCAAACCTTAAAAATGTTGGATATGATCGCGAGCAGCTCAGCCACAATCTTAATTCAGGGAGAAAGCGGCACGGGCAAAGAAGTCTTGGCTCGCCATATCCATCGCAAGAGTACCCGGGCTCATCAACCCTTCGTCGCCATTAATTGTGCTGCGCTGCCTGAAGGCCTTTTAGAAAGTGAACTGTTTGGCTATGAGAAAGGGGCCTTTACCGGAGCCCTGACGAGACGAGCCGGAAAATTTGAACTGGCCCATCAAGGCACGCTGTTATTAGATGAAATTGGAGAGATGAGTCTAGGCCTACAGGCGAAATTGTTGCGGGTTCTTCAGGAAAGAGAAGTTGACCGTCTTGGATCGCGCCAGCCTATTCCCGTGGACGTGCGGGTGATCGTTACCACCAATCGGAATCTTGCGCAGGAAGTTCAAGCTGGACGGTTTCGGGAGGATGTGTATTACCGGCTGAGCGTCATGCCGTTTACGATTCCTCCTTTACGAGATCGGCCAGAGGATATTCAGCTGTTAGCAGAGCATTTTTCCCATCGGTCGTTTCTCCGAAACCAGCGTTCCTGGAATGGGATTTCCGATGAGGCCATGAGGTATTTGAAAAGTCGACCATGGCGGGGCAATGTTCGTGAATTAGAAAATGTCATCGAACGGGGTGTTCTTCTGGCGGATAATGGGCCATTGCAGGTGGAACATTTTAAGTTTGACGAACCGACATTAACTTCAGGTCCCACGCATGCACCGACCGGAACGATTTGGGAAATGGAACGAGACCTCATCCTGCGAACATTAGAAGCCCATAATGCGAATCGAACGCACGCGGCAAGAACATTGGGTATCAGTATTCGAACGTTACGCAATAAATTGCGGGAATATCGTGAACTGAATGGTGGGCTTTCCTTGGGAGTCTAAGTAGGGAGCAAGCGCCTGGGGTCTTGGTTCTGTTTGACCGTTGGAGGGCTTATCCTCCTGGTTTGAGAAATAGGCGGAAGAATTTGCCGAGGGTAGGAAAAAAGTTCAAGGAAATTTATGCCTCGTTGTACGAAAAATGTGGTGAGGGGTGATGGGAATAGTGTCAGCGGGTGTAATTCTGGTTGGCCGCATGCATCAGCGTTGCTGTGTGAAAACAGAAATCCTGTATTGGTATTTCAATACATGACTGGCCACGGGGGGCAAAAACTCAAAAGATGAAGCGATGTAGAGGTGAAGCCCAATGATGATTTCTCCATGGGATCCAGGAACAGTCTTATATGAACGGGCATTGGATGTGCGGAGTGGAATTCATGAAACCATCGCCTCCAATATGGCGAATGAAGAAACGCCAGCCTACAAGGCTCGGCACTTGCCGTTCCCGGAGACCTTTTCCGCCGTGCTTCGAGGGGACGGCCCGGTAGGGCCGAAGATCACGAACCCTCACCATTTAGGTGGTGGTTCGGACGACAGCAATATTTTTCAGCATACGATCCATGAGGATATCGGAGCTGGAATAGACGAAAATACTGTCAATCTGGAACAAGAGATGACACTGATGGCTGAAAATACCCTTCTCTATATGGCGGTCAGCCAATTCCTGGATGGACGATTTGAAGGATGGAAACGGGCGATTGATGAAGGGCGATAAAGGTCAATAAAGGAGACAAATATGGAAATTGATCGACTTTTTGCCGTCGTTGGATCGGCGCTGGATTCTCAACGACAACGGTTGAATATCATTGCTGGAAATCTGGCGAATGCGGAATCCACCCGGTCACCAAATGGCGGTCCCTATATTCGGCGGGATGTTGTGTTTCAAGCAACCTCGACGCGGCCCCCATTTCATTCGGTTTTTAACAGTGCGTTCGGGGATTCGTCAGAACCGTCGGGAGTCAGAGTGACCGATATTATTGAAGATTCACGACCGTTACGTACGGTATACGATCCTGATCATCCGGATGCCGATGAAAAGGGGTACCTCCATTTGCCAAACGTCAATCCCATTGAGGAAATGGTGAATCTCATGTCCGCGACGAGGGCGTATGAAGCGAATATCGCAGTAATGGAAACAGCAAAAACCATGACCCTTCGGGCCTTGGAAATGGGGCGGTAGTTTTTTTGTGAAGGTTAAGGTGTGAGGAGTAAGTCGTGAAAAGTGAAAAGTGAGGAGGAAGAAGAGGAGAAAGTTTAGTTTTTTCAATCTCTAACTTTTCACGGTTTCGAGAGACAGGGTTGGTGGGAATTTTCAATCTTCTCCGGAAAGGAAATTTTGTATGGATCCTCTGCTAATAAAAGGTATCGAATCCATTCCTGAGCCTTTTGGAGGCTCTTCAGTCAAACGAGCTTCGCAGGCCGGTCAGGGATTTAGCGATGTCTTGAAAAACGCCGTGGAGTCCGTCAATGCCATGCAACATGAAGCCGGGCGCTTGGAAGATGCGGTCGCAAAAGGAGAAAACGTCAACATTCATCAAGCGGTAATTGCCGGAGAAAAAGCCGGACTCTCTTTTCGGTTGCTCATGCAAGTGAGAAATAAAATGATTGATGCCTATCAAGAAGTCATGCGGATGCAGGTTTGATGGTCATCCATTTCGTTAAGAGTCTGCGCATTCTGACGCGTTAACATGGAAGACGTTTTTTGAGGAATTTATAATCAAATGGCGGCATTTTCGGAAAGCCTCATCAATAATTTTCAAGCTCTTACCCTTGCCCAAAGATTAGGGGTCGTTGTGGTGTTGGCCTTAGCCATTGCCACGATCCCGATGTTGATGATGCTGGGAAAGCAGCCTGAACTGGTTGTCTTATTCTCTCAATTGGATTCAGATGACACACGTGCCATTATTCAAGAACTTGGGAAGCAAGGAGTGTCCTATGAGGTTGGCGAAGATGGCAATACGATCCACGTCCCTGCTGAACGAGTGCATGAATTAAGGCTTCAGTTAGCTTCAGTCGGCCTTCCAGAATCTGCCGGAGTAGGATTTGAAATATTTGATCGCACTGGATTAGGTGTCACCCCGTTTACTCAGCAAATGAATTATCGTCGGGCGCTTCAGGGAGAATTAGCTCGAACCATAAGCCAAATTTCGCAAGTGGATCGGGTCCGTGTGCATTTAGTCATTCCCGAAAAACGGTTATTTGCCTCGGAACAAAAGCCGGCTCAGGCGGCAGTGGTGCTGACATTGAAGCGGGGGAAACCCTTAGGCGCCACACAGGTCCAAGGGATCGTCCATTTGGTGGCCAGTAGTGTTGAAGGTTTGGATCCCAGTCAGGTCACGGTGGTGGATAATCATGGAGAAGTGCTCAGCCAAAATTCTGCTGATGAAGGAACGCAATTGACCGCCACGCAAATCGAAACTCAACGTGGAGTTGAGCATGATTTGGAGCAACGGGTTCAGAC
>JAQBGS010000415.1:0-4562 GCA_032128535.1 Nitrospirota bacterium | reverse complement strand
CCATGGAGCCACCATGGCCTCGGATAGCTTCGACGATGCTTCCCAGAAAAAACGTCCCAATGTCCAAGTGGGAGATCCTTTTTTGGAGAAGCTCTTGCTTGAAGCATGCCTTGAATTTTTAGACCAGGACCTTCTGGTCGGTATTCAGGATATGGGAGCGGCTGGCTTGACCAGTTCGTCTTGTGAAATGGCTTCACGTTCCGGAACCGGAATTGAATTGGATGTGGAAAAGGTTCCAAGGCGTGAGCCCAATATGACGCCCTATGAAATTCTCCTGTCTGAATCTCAAGAACGAATGCTGTTAGTGGCACAACCGGGAAAAGAGGAAGCCGTCCTCGCGGTATGTCGAAAATGGGGCATTGATGCCGCTGTGGTTGGGAAAGTGACGGATGACGGGTTCCTTCGTATTCGAGAAGGCAACCAAGTCGTGGCAGAAATTCCAGCAGATGCTATTGCCGAAGGCGCGCCGCGTTATGAACGACCATCCGCGCCTCCCCAATATCAAGAACTCTTACAAGCCTTAAATCTGGATGCCTTGCCTGACATCAAAGATGGAACCGACGCCTTATTGCAATTGCTCGCTTCCCCGACGATTGCGAGCAAACGCTGGGTGTACCGACAATATGATCACATGGTCGGGACCAATACCGTGGTGTTGCCAGGGTCGGATGCGGCGGTGGTTCGCATCAAAGGAACGGGAAAAGCGTTGGCCATGACCACAGATGGGAATAGTCGCTATTGCTTGCTCAATCCCTATATGGGTGGAAGCTTAGCGGTGGCGGAAGCTGCCAGAAATGTTGTGTGCTCGGGGGCGAAACCGCTCGCCGTCACCGATTGTTTAAATTTTGGCAATCCTGAGCGCCCCGACATCATGTGGCAATTTATTATGGCCGTGGAAGGGATTGCCGATGCCTGTCGAGCCTTTGAGGTACCAGTGGTGAGTGGCAACGTCAGTCTGTATAACGAAACAAATGGTCTCTCGATTTACCCGACACCGATTCTTGGGATGGTTGGGTTGATTGAACGCGAAGAGGATATTACGACGCAATGGTTCAAACAATCGGGTGATGTCATTCTATTAATTGGTGAGACCAAAGAAGATCTCGGCGGAACGGAATATCTCAAGGTTTTGCATTCTCGTGAACAAGGCATGCCTCCGTGGTTAGATTTGGAACGTGAGCAAGCGGTACAACGCTGTGTCTTGGCGCTTATTCAAAAAGGATGGGTGCAATCTGCGCATGATTGCTCAGAAGGGGGGATCCTGGTTACACTGGCTGAGTGTTGCCTCACACATCCCTCGACACCATTTGGAGCTAATTTTAGTCTCAGCCAAGATCGCTTACGGCTTGATGCCCTTCTGTTTGGGGAAAGTCCCTCACGCATCGTCATTTCAGTCAAAGAAGACCATCTGGCTCAGGTTAGGCAATGTATTCAAGATATGGGTGCGAATGTGCCGATGACCCTCCTAGGACACGTCATGGATACGGTTCAGATGGAGGGCATGGTTCGAGACGAACAGAACCGCGCAGTGTGTCAGATGTCTTGGTCGTTAAAGGATTTGGCTGACCGATGGCACAACAGTCTAACCCGGCAACTTGGCATTGAAACACCGACATAACCTCGCACGACAGAATCGTACCTCATGAACAGTTTCCTTCTCTTGTCTCATTTCGCGAAATGAAATCCTTACCGATCATTCAGACTGCCTCATCTTCGGATGCCTTCAATGAAGAATGTGCGGTGTTTGGTATTGCCGGGCATAAAGAGGCGTCCAATCTCACCTATTTAGGACTCTATGCGTTGCAGCATCGAGGGCAGGAAGGGTCGGGAATTGTCTCCTCGGATGGAGAACGATTTTATCAAAGAAAGGGACTTGGCCTGGTTGCTGATATTTATTCCAAAAAGGCGTTACGGGAACTACCTGGGGCTAAAGCCATTGGGCACAACCGATATTCCACGGCGGGAAGCGGGGATCTTCATAATGTGCAACCCTTGTCGGTGAATTTTGCGTTTGGCAATTTAGCCCTCGCCCATAATGGCAATCTCATCAATGCCGGGGTATTGCGCGGAGAGTTGGAGGCCTACGGAGCCATCTTTCAATCGGATTCCGACAGTGAAGTCATTATTCATCTCATCGCCCATTCTAAGGGGGACACTATCATCAATCGAGTCATAGATTCATTAAGCCTGGTTCGCGGAGCCTTCTCACTCGTGCTGCTCACCGATGACCACCTTATCGCGGCTCGTGATCCTTATGGCTTTCGCCCCTTATGCCTGGGCAAATATAAAGACAGTTGGGTGGTCGCTTCTGAAACCTGTGCCTTTGATCTTATTGACGCCAAGTTTGTGCGTGAAGTGGAGCCGGGAGAAATCGTCGTAATCGAAGGAGCGAAACTCACATCCTATCATCCCTTTTTAAAACGAACGCCGGCCCAATGTATTTTTGAATATATCTATTTCGCCAGACCTGACTCCAAAATTTTTGGCACGAATGCCGTTTATCCAATAAGAAAAGCGTTTGGACGACAATTAGCGAAGGAATGCCCGGTCGAAGCCGACTTGGTGATTCCGGTTCCCGACTCGGGAGTGCCCGCGGCGCTTGGCTATGCCGAAGGCATGGGCTTGCCCTTTGAAATTGGCCTCACACGAAACCATTATATTGGCAGGACTTTTATCGAACCCCAACAAGCCATTCGTCATTTTGGCGTCAAGCTTAAATTGAATCCTGTCCCTGAAGTTCTGGAAGGCAAACGTATTGTGGTGGTGGATGATTCGATTGTGCGAGGAACCACCAGCCGAAAAATTGTCAAAATGCTTCGTCAAGCCGGAGCAAAAGAAATTCATATGCGCATTAGTTCGCCACCGGTCATTGCTCCTTGTTATTACGGGATTGATACGCCAACCAAAAAGGAGCTCATCGGATCCAAATTCTCCATTGAGCAAATTCGGCGGTATATCACCGCTGATAGTCTTGGATATTTAAGCCTCGAAGGGATGCTCGCGACCGCTCCCGATGCTTCTCAACATTATTGCAATGCCTGCTTCACGGATAACTATCCCATCAGTCTCACGAAAGCCGAAGAAATGCAACTGGGGCTGTTTGAGCCTCATCAGGTTTCTTCTTTGTAGCCCCTCCCTCGTTTTCTTGCTGCCCCTAAAAATCCTGTGATATCATCTGGTGACAGGTAGGCAAGATTCTTCCCAAGACTTTTCAGCAGATCATCTTCCCCCGTTGAATCCTTAAAAAGGAGGAGAAATGATGACGGCACGAATGAAAATTGGATTTCTATTTGCGAGCGTTCTCCTTGGTTTCGTGGGATTTGCTCAGGCCGGAAGTTTTTTTAAAGTCGGTGAGCCGGCACCAAACTTTGCGTTAACATCGTTGGATGGCCAAAAGGTCTCCCTAGATCAATACAAGGGGAAAGTCGTTGTCCTCGGCCTGTTTCATATCTGCAAGCCCTGTTTGGAACAAGGCACGAATTTGCAAAAGGTGTATGAGGCGACACAAGGGAAGGCTGTCGCGGTCGTCGGCGTCAACTCCTCAGGTGATTCTCAAAGCAACGTCCGCGAATTTTTGCAAGCCTTTCCCGTGAAAGTCACCTACCCGTATTTGTTAGACCCGGGACAGACCACCGACAAATTGTATGGTGGAGGCAAATTTATTCCCAACGTGTATGTGATAGACCAACAAGGCCTGATTCGCTGGCAACGGGTTGGGAATTTTTTCACTGATGGGACGTTAGCTGGGCATGAAATGATTCTGGCAGAAGTCGAAAGGCTTTTAGCCCCTTCGATGCCTTCTGCCATGTAGCTGTTGCTTTTTAAAATTAGAATGATCGGAATGCTATGGATGAATTAGAAGAGGGTAAGCAGAAATTTCTGGAGGTCATTGCGACAATTGACAGTATGGTCGAAGTGGTCATTCCCACCACACCTTCACAAGGTCTTTTTAAGATTTCCCTCTCAAAAGGAGGAAATCGTAAATACATTACGGTCCATGAAGACGATATCTTCGATCTTCCCATAGAAACTTCCGTCCAGGAAAAAACCAAGGCCCTGTTACAAGAAACGATTGGAGCCCTATGAAGGCCCTCCTTCCTAATATCTGGGAGTGGTCTTGGTTCTCCGAAGAAAAGCAACTCAATTTCAATGGGCATCTATTGACGGTTGGAGAGCATCGAATTCTCGTTGATCCTCCTCCCATGACGCGTGGTGATATTTTATTTGCTCAACAAGGGGGGCCGGTCGATTACATCATTGTGACAAATCGTGATCATGAACGAGAAGCGGATAAGTTGCGAGAGGAATTTCACTGTACGGTAATGGTGCCGGAATTAGATGCGAAGAACATGGCTCTCACCATAGATAAAACCTGCAAAGATGGAGAATTGCTTCCCGGAGGGATTTGGGTGATACAACTCGCGCATCAAAAGTCTCCTGGCGAATGTGCGTTGTTTTTAGATACCGGGAAGGGCATCCTCATTGTTGGGGATGCGATTATTGGGCATCCAGAAGGAGCTGTGCGCCTCCTTCCTGCAAAAAAATATGGAGATATGAGTCAA
>JAQBGS010000414.1:0-2977 GCA_032128535.1 Nitrospirota bacterium | reverse complement strand
GTTCCCCCATGTTCCGATGCGGAAAACACTCCGGAGGCATACCAGTATCCTTGGTGCGTATGACCCCAACTCGATTTTTCCCAATGAAAGGGGGCATTGTTCGGCCAATAGATGGTTTGCTCGTCGAAGGGATACGTCAGGTCCAAAAGGGATTCAGGAGAATGAATGGATGATTGACAGCCTTCCATGATGATAAGGGTCATTAAAAGGCCTATGAAGTATCCGTAGCGTAACTTTGGCTGATGAAGAGTTTGGAGAGAATACATGGGGAAAAGCCTAGCAAGTCCATCAACGATAGAGCAATGAAAGAGAAACATCGAACAACACCCAGTCCTTTCGGGCAAGAGCGCTGAGAACAGGAAGATGTGGAATCAAACCAAGAAACGTGGTAAACAAGCAGTTATTCTTGGATGAGGTCTGATGACATGTACAAAATCATTATCATTTTAATTCTTCTTATCATCATGTTCTACATGGTACGTCGTGCGGCACGGGCGTGGATCGAACCTAAGCCTGATGAGGCGACGCCAGGGAAGGATGTGATGATTCAAGATCCGGTGTGTAAAGTCTATGTGGCTGCGGGAACCGCGATTGTCGAAGAGGTCAGTGGGCAGTGCTATTATTTCTGTAGCCAAGACTGCGCAAAACATTTCCGGCGTGAAGGGAAAGCGTAGGGTGAAGGTCTTGAGGCCCTCGAAGTAAGAATGTTGAGGAATTGGGGGAAATCGAGAAGACAGCCGTTAGGTAAGAGTTCCGCCACAGGATGATCCCGACCCTGCCGTGCACCCAAAACAATGAGAACCCACCACGATACGTCGATTATCCAAACTGGCCAGATTAAAATCTCTGATCCATTGAGGTTCATGGTGTAAAGGCAGATCCAGCATCTGATTGAAATCACAGTCAAACAAACGCCCATCCCACCCTACGCTGATTAACGACCGACACATCACATCTTCAACAGTCGCCGCGTTGAAACTTTTCTCTAATAGAGCGTAGTACGAATCCACCTGACCCGACTCCTGTAAATCCTCCAGAAAACGACTGATCGGCATATTCGTAATAGTCAGCAACTGATTGAACTGGATTCCATACCGGCTCATGAGCTCTACTTTATAGTCCTGTTCGAGATCATGTTGAGGGGGAGGGAGCGAAGGCCCAAGCGGGTTATAGACCAGGTGTAGACGTAAATCTGTTCCCTTTTTCCCATAACCAAGTGTATTTAAAGTTTGGAGGGCGCTGATACTGCGATCGAAGACGCCTTTGCCTCGCTGCTGGTCGACATTGGCTTCCTGGTAACAAGGAAGGGACGCGATGATTTCGACCCCTTGTTCAGCTAAGAATTCAGGCAGATGGGATTTCCCTTTGACATAAAATACGGTCAGATTGCATCGGTCAATGACGTTTCGACCTCGATCCCGACATTCTCGAACGAGATACTCGAAATGGGGGTTCATCTCCGGAGCTCCGCCAGTAATGTCGACGGTCAAAATTTGTGGAGTTCGGTCTAAGACGTCGATGATCTGGTCGATGGTATCTTTGGTCATACTTTCGGTTCGTTGGGGTCCAGCATCGACGTGACAGTGATGACAGGTCTGGTTGCAGACCTTCCCTACATTCACTTGAAGAGTCGTCAACGATTTGGCCATGAGTGGTTCTTGCCCATGTGAGGCCAAAGCATCTTCAAAGGAAGGCGCTGGGAACAAAGAGGAGGGAGATGAGATAAGTGGAAGTGGGGAATTGGGCATACTGAACGCTCAGTGAAAGAGATACACCACAACGAGATTTCTCATGCTGACATGAATCCAGGATGTAAGCAGCGCTTGATTAACAACATTCCGTGGAGGTTCCGCAAATCACAGGTTCGGTGGTCACGGCTTCTCGGGCTCGATTAATGGTTCCGAATGAAGATTGATAGCGATGGTGTTGGAGGACTTTGAGTGTTTTAGAGCAGATTTCCAGAGGTTCCCCGCATCGGTACGTATGATCGTCATCGTCACATACGGCTAAAAATGGGCCGGTGAGAATGGCAAATTGGCCGTCCCACACACATGGAGTCTCCTCTGGCAATACAGCAACCAGTTGCGGATCCTTGTTTGTCAGGGCCATAGGGTGGTCTGTGATCATAAAGTGATCTTTATACGGTGGTAAGGATAATAAATTAAGCGTCTGTTCATCGACTTGTTGGGGCGCGCCACGATGGAAGGTGGTACCCAACTCATCCTTAACTTGAGAGAATGGGCCGGTTAATGTCGCAAAGGCTGGTGAGGGAGAAGAGGATGCGAGGGCGGTTTTATACCCCGTCAGCGTCACCGAAACGAAATGAATGCCATCGATAACTCTCCAGGGAATCACGGTCACCTGGTGTAAGCCCCGAAACCCCGCTTCTCGCAATCCGCCCCAATAATCTTGAATTGTTAGTGCGCCGGATAAACAATCTCCCCATTTCGCACTATCGTGAATCAGGTATTGAGGAATGGGTTGGTCTGAAACAATATCCGAGATGGTAAATCGTCCACCTGGTTGAAGCACACGAAACATTTCTCTAAACACCTTCTTTTTGTCAGGGGCCAGGTTAATAACGCAATTTGAAATAATGAGATCCACTTGATTGTCTTCTACGGGCATCGCATCGGCAAACCCTTTTCGAAAGTCCACGTTGGAAGCCGGATGCCCTAAATTTTTGGCCACCGTGGGGGCGTGAGTACGGGCAAGAGACAGCATTTCATCGGTCATGTCGATGCCGATCACCTTGCCGCTTGCCCCAACCTTACGGGAGGCTTCAAAGCAGTCGATGCCCCCTCCAGAGCCGATATCCAATACCACCTCGCCTGGTTGGACGGTGGAAAGGCCAACCGGTGTGCCACAGCCATAGGATACCTTTAAGACCGCTTCTGGGATAAATTGACCTAAATTTTCGTGATCATATCCGGTAGGGCAGCACATCTGTTCGCCATTTGTGACAGCTTTAGCATAG
>JAQBGS010000413.1:0-2707 GCA_032128535.1 Nitrospirota bacterium | reverse complement strand
TGCTGAATCCTGTTTTCTACTCTACCCTAGAGCTTCATTCTTGGTGGGTTCGCTACTGCCGCAATCAATACTGCTCTCGACCTAGCGTCCGGCGCTGTCGTCCTCTTTACGGTTCTCTCGTCAGGTGCAGGCCTCATCGTTGCTTGGCGGCGGGCAAACTGGTAAACGATCCATGAAGACGCCTAACCCTTCGTTCCAGCGGACCGCCTACGGTGGCCCCTGAACTCAAACGTTATGCGCTTCCCAAAGCCCCAGGGCACTAATAGAGCATGAGTCGTTACTACTACAAAAATAACATCTTTGACTTTTTGCTCGAATCAACAGATTCTGTTCTTGGGAAACTGGCCGCAAACCATGAGTTCTCACTTGAAGAACAGCAGAGGAACTCTTGGGTCACTCAAATTGAGTTACTCAAGGTTTGGCTCAAGGATACGGCGTGTGAAATCATCTTGGAGTACAGCATCCCGCGAATGGGGAAGCGGATTGATTGCGTAATTATTTCAGGCTCTACCGTATTTGCCGTTGAGTTTAAGGTTGGGGCTCAATCGTATGAAAATCACGCGATTGCCCAAGTGACCGACTACGCACTTGATCTTAAAAATTTCCACGAACAAAGCCACTGCAGGAATATTGTCCCCGTTCTCATCTGTACAAAGGCCGCAGACCAAACTCCATTTCTTGAGTTCTATTCTGACGGGATTGCCAAAACACTGCTCACGAATGGGCAATCACTTGCAAGCATAGTTTCTATTGCTCAAAGCCAATTTACGGGGTGCGAAATCATTGCCAATGATTGGTTAGGTTCAATATACAAACCAACTCCAACCATAATTGAGGCCGCTCAAGCGCTTTACCGTGGGCATAATGTTGAGGAAATATCTAGGTCAGACTCTGGTGCAATCAACTTATCGAAAACCGCAAAGGCAATCTCAGAAATAATTAATGATTCAAAGCGGAATGGCATTAAATCAATTTGTTTTTTGACTGGAGTGCCAGGCGCTGGAAAAACACTTGCCGGGCTTAATCTGGCTAATTCATGGAATAACGAGGATGAATCAGAACACGCCGTATTTCTTTCGGGTAATGGGCCGTTAGTTGATGTTCTTCGTGAAGCGTTGGCTAGAAATGACGTTGAAACAGCTCGGGACAATGGCGAGAAGAAAAGGAAAAGCAGTGCCATTTCCAAGGCGAAAGCATTTATTCAGAATATCCACCATTTCCGCGATGACGCGTTGGAAAACACCAAGGCACCAATTGAGCGGGTTGTTGTTTTTGATGAAGCGCAGCGCGCCTGGACATTGAAACAAACCGCTTCTTTTATGAAAACAAAGAAGGGGAAAATAGACTTCAATCAGTCTGAGCCAGAATTTTTGATAGGCGTGATGAACCGACATTCCGATTGGGCAACAATTATTTGCCTAATAGGTGGCGGGCAAGAAATCAATACTGGTGAAGCAGGACTGCACGAATGGTTTTCGTCATTGAAGAGGTCATTTCCAAATTGGAATATTCACATTTCAAGCAAACTTGCTGACCTTGAGTACACACAAGGTGTTGCACTATATGATGAGGACGACTTGAATCGAGTACATTTTCACGATGACCTTCATTTGGCAGTTTCTGTAAGGTCATTTCGGTCCGAAAAAGTGGCGGCTTTTGTCAAGGCTGTCCTCGATTGCGATTCTGAAACAGCAAAGGACCTATATTCAGAAGTACAAAACTCCTACCCGATATACATAACAAGAGACATTGCTTGCGCCAAATCTTGGCTCCGTTCAAAAGCCAGGGGGTCAGAACGCTATGGTTTATTAGCATCCTTCGGAGCAATTCGCTTAAAGCCATTTGCCATAAACGTTAAAAATTCAATTGATCCCATAAACTGGTTCCTTAACGACGAGAAAGATATTCGTTCATCCTATTTTCTCGAAGATGTTGCAACCGAATTCGATGTACAAGGTCTTGAGCTAGATTGGACTTGTGTTGCTTGGGATGCTGATCTGAGGCACAACGGCACGGAGTGGCTTCGCAGATCATTCAGAGGGGCAAAGTGGCAAACGGTCAACGATGAGGACGCGAAGCGATATTTAAAGAATGCGTATCGGGTTTTGCTAACCAGGGCACGTCAAGGCATGGTGATATTTGTCCCAAACGGCTCAAGCGAGGATGAAACACGGCCACATAGTTTCTATGATGAAACGTTTAACTACTTGCGCGCACTCGGTGTTGTCGAAATATGCGCATAACAATTCATTCCAGCGGACGCCTTCGGCGCCGCTGAATTCAAACATTAGTTTAGGAAAAACAGAGGTTTCAGATATTTCCCGGTGAGTGACTTAGGGGTGTTGGCAATCTCTTCTGGAGGACCCTGAGCGACAATGTGGCCGCCGGATTCTCCGCCGCCGGGACCGAGATCAATCACCCAATCTGCACATTTGATGACGTCCAGGTGATGTTCCACCACCAGGACGGTATTCCCTTCTTCGACCAGTTGATTCAAGACGGTTAACAGACGCGTGATATCTTCCAGATGCAATCCCCTTGTGGGTTCATCCAAGATGTAGAGGGCACCTATGTGGTCTGAGTTGGCGGCTGATCGTTTGGGGGTGTTGGCTAATTCCCGAGCAATTTTAAGTCGTTGGGTTTCGCCGCCGGAAAGAGTCGTGGCTGGCTGGCCAAGTGTGAGATACCCGAGCCCGAGCTGTTGAAG
>JAQBGS010000412.1:0-3428 GCA_032128535.1 Nitrospirota bacterium | reverse complement strand
CTATTTGGCATCCACCCCATCACTTGCAAGACATCAAAGACCTCGTTCTCATCACCCACAGTTGGCCAGGCTTCCTCCAGAACCATCTCAATCGCTGCGGCATCCAAGGTTCCAATGTTCCCATCAAACGAAGCGGGCAAGGTACGTCGAAGATTGACAGCCCGCGCACGACGTTCCTCCAATGGCGCGTCATCCAAGAAGGCGTAGGGATTGGCATTCAGAATTTCATGTGCGAAGGGGGACGGCACCGGAGACTCCACGGTTCGTACGTGAATGATCTGAGAATCGATCTGTTCCAGTACGTGGCGTAGACCTTCCACATCCATAGCTTCGGTTAAACAATCTCGCAGCGTTTCCTGCACCAGCGGATGCTCCGACACGGGAATATCCCCGACATGGTTATCGCCACAGGCGGCTGCCATCGGAAACGCGGCGGCAAGTAAATCTTCGGCTCGCATTCGTTGAAGATGCACCGGTACCCGTTTGCCATTCTGAAACCGCAACAGGGCGAGAGAACGGCTCACATTCCATCGCCAGCGAGTCATAAACAGCGGCGTGGCCAGAGTCGCCTGAATTAACACGTCGCGCACCGTTTTCGGTTGAAGGAATTGAAAGATCGTCTCGAGAGGAAAACTATGTTGTTCGCCAAGGGAAAGCACTAACCCATCGTCCGTGGCCGCCGCTTGTAATTCAAAATCAAAATTCACACAAAAACGTTTACGCAGAGCCAGGCCCCACGCGCGATTGAGTCGCCCCCCGAACGGGGCATGCACGACCAGTTGCATCCCTCCAGCTTCATCAAAAAAGCGTTCGGCAATGATACAGCTCTGCGTCGGCACACCACCCAAAATTTGCACACCACCCGCCACATAGGCCAAAAGTTGATCGGCCCCTGCCGCATCAACGCCACATTGTTCAAACAGCCATTGCCGTGCCAAAGCGTCCCCTGGCGTCGCACCGTTCACCAACAAATCATGAATAGCGAGCCGTACATCCGCCACGGCATGCGAGAGTTCCTTGGATCGTGAGGGGGCTTCGCCTCGCCAAAAGGGAATATTGGGAGGCTGACCGTGCGCATCTTCCACTCGCACTTTTCCGGTTTCAATGGCCCTGATGCGCCACGAGGTCGTCCCAAGCAACATGATGTCATCTGCCAAACTCTCAATCGCAAAATCTTCGTCGACCGTGCCTACGACGGTGCCATCAGGTTCTGCCACGACCGAATAGGTGGCAGTTTCAGGAATGGCGCCACCGGAGGTTAATGCCGCTAACCGCCCGCCTCGCCGAGGCCGCAACCGGCCTTCACGCCGGTCATAACTGATGTACGCGTACAAACGCCGCCGACCAGGCACAAACCCTTCGGCAATGAGTTCAATCAGAGATTCAAAGGATTCCCAAGTCATCTCTCGATACGGATAGGCGGACCGACACACATCAAATAACGCCCGCACATCCCATTCCTGCGCAGCCACTTCCGCGATCACATGTTGAATCAAAATATCGAGGGGAGCGGAGGGGATCTCAATGGATTCCAATTGCCCTTGTCGAATGGCTCGCACGACGGCCGCACATTCCACCAACTCATCTCGCGTCGTACAAAACACTCGCCCTTTCGGCACGGCTCCGACCCAGTGGCCTGCCCGTCCTACACGCTGAAGACAGGTGGCAATGGCCCGAGGCGAGCCAATCTGGCACACCACATCAATAAATCCAATATCGATACCCAACTCCAAGGAGGCCGTCGCCACCATCACCTTAATTTGCCCGGTCTTTAACCGTTCTTCCGCAGCAAGCCGCAGCTTGCGAGACAAACTGCCATGATGCGAGGCCACCTGATCCTCGCCCACCCGCTCACTCAAATGATGGGCAATCCGTTCGGCGAGGCGACGGGTATTCACAAAGACCAACGTAGAGCGGTGCTGCTCGGCAATGGTCGCAATACGGTCATAGACTTCAGACCAAATTGCATTGGTGGCAATCGCACCTAATTCATCGTTGGGAACCTCGACTTGCAAATCCAACGTTCTCCGATGCCCCACATCCACGATATGACATTGTGACGATTCAAAGAGCGACGCCTGTCGATTCTTTTCCCGATGAGACGACTCACCCACTAGAAACTGTGCGACCTGTTCCAACGGCCGCTGCGTGGCCGATAAACCAATGCGGACCAACCGCTTTTTCGTCACCGTATCCAACCGTTCTAAAGACAGTGCCAAATGTGAACCACGTTTATTGGGCGCCAGCGCATGAATCTCATCGACGATCACCGTATGCACACCAGTCAACAATTCCCGGCTCCGCTTGGCCGTCACCATCAGGAATAACGTTTCTGGAGTCGTGACGAGAATATGGGGGGGATGCTTAAGCATGCGTTGCCGCTGAGCGGGAGGCGTATCCCCTGTCCGGACCTCTACTCGAATATTGGGACTCAGCAAACCGGCAGACAAGGCCAGCTGACTAATCTCATCTAAGGGCTGTTGCAAATTTTTATGAATATCATGACTCAGCGCACGAAGGGGGGACACGTAGACGACTTGGATGCCCTCGACCAGCTCCCCATGAATCGCCTGGTGTAGCAACCGGTCGATACAGGTTAAAAAAGCGGCAAGGGTTTTTCCGGAACCGGTAGGGGCCGAAATCAGCGCATGCTTCCCGGACTGAATGGCAGGCCAACTCGCCCGCTGCACATCCGTCGGCTCCCCCAACGTCGTCGAGAACCATTCTTGAATCACCGGATGAAACGATTGCAGCGGCATGGGTTAGGACCTCACTCTGCCAAGAGAAGCAAAGGCAAGATTGTAGCAAGTCTCTGTCGGAAATCCATATTCCGGTTGACCGGGCATTCTTCTTAAAAAAATCCCCTCCTTTGTAAGTAACGGGCGCGCCCTACGGGACGCAACAGGCAAGCTTCAGGTGAGGTAGAATCTCAGGCCAGTCGTTACATTTCCATTTGCATCACCGATACACGGAAATGTACACATCATCAGCTCGGTCCTTAATCCAGGGGAATCGGAATAAGGTGCGGATTTGGCTGGAGTATTGCCCGATATTCACGCGTTGCCAGATACCTTGTTTGAAATAATCCCGGTTCCCCTCATCACTCAGAAATCCCGCGAACCGTTCTTCAGTAAAAAAACTCACTGCCCAACTATTCGTCCACGAAGGTTGGCATTGCTGAACATAGTCATTCACCTTATAAAGAAGGGCTTGCATTTGTGAGATATCGCCCATCTTCGATTCTGGAGTCAAAAGAAACAAGACCTCGTGGCCTTCTGGAATGTTAATAAGCCCAATCAGTTGGCCCAACTTCAGACACACAGGGGAATCAACAGAATACACGGTCGGTATCCCGGCATCGCCTTTTGGAATCGTCACAATTTGTGGCGAACCCTTGTGACAGATGAATTTCAAAGAAGCCGGTGGGC
>JAQBGS010000411.1:0-4100 GCA_032128535.1 Nitrospirota bacterium | reverse complement strand
AGAAGGCATGCAAGAGCTCATGTGCGACGAAGATGGCAACCCTTTGACTCCAGACCATCCGCAATACAAAAAATTCACCGGCCTGATGGAAAACATCGCCGAGCGCGCCCAGAAGAAAACCCAAGAGAACCCTTCAATTTCCGGACATCAGGGAACCGCATAGTCTGGCATTCTATATGTTCTTTTAGTTCTTCGTGAAGAGCGCATGCCCTTCCGCAACATGAGAAAGACTTCTTCTTATGGAAATGGATCAGAATAGTTTAGACCGAATTAAGACATTCATGGAGTTTATTCAGCAGGCCAATCAAGACAGTGTCCAGCTATCTTTTTTAAGTACGCCCACCGAACACGGGGACAACATTAATGTGATGGCCACCATCAAGGGCCAACGGGTCAGCCATGGAATGGTATTTTGGGACGTCACCCTTCTCCAAGAACGAGGCTTGGTTGACACCTTGGACGACGAAGATAAAGCGTTGGGCCTCAACATCACCGATGGGATGGTGGAAGATGCTGAAAAAATCCTGGCCTTTGTTGAAACTCAATTGAAGAACTGATTGCCCCCACATAGAAGGCCTGCATTTTTTAGCCTGCCCCCATCCACAGCTTGGCCTTTCCTTCTACGCACTTCCCCACATTGCTGAATCATTGCCTTGCGAAGCATCGGGCTATGGTCGATCAATTTTTGTGATATTCAACCCAATTTGGTATATCCTGTCAGGAAAGCACATGCCCAAGGCATCGGTGGAAAATTTCACGGTCCATCACACGACATCAATTGAAAAATTCCGGGACATGCGCGGCAAAGCACTTCCCACCCTTTACATTTACAGACAAGGAGAACAGGCTATGGCTGAACAGGACCATGCTGAGAAAACACTCCCGACAATTAGTGAGTACATGGCTCGAAATGTCAAAACCATTTCGGTTGACGCCACACTCAAAGAACTGAGCCAATCGTTTATCGATCAAGGAGTGAGTGCCCTGCTTGTGACCGATGGAGACGATTACGTTGGAATCGTTTCCGATAAGCGCCTGACAAGAGAAGGCGTAGCAAAAGGCCTCAATATGCAGACCACCACGGTAAAAGCGATTATGCGATCAAAAATGCTTCTTATCGAGAGTGATCAACCTGTTCGTGAGGCACAGGCCATGATGAAAGCCAATGGCGTTCGCCATCTTGTCGTCACAGAAGGTGGAAAGATCGTCGGAATAGTCACGATTAGCGACCTCATCCGCTATTTTACGGATTTTTTTGAAGGCTAAAGAACGCTCATATTTGCTCATGCCTTGCCTCAATATGTGCGTTATTGCACGTTGCCGTAAGAGCGTTTTTGTTCTAGAACGAAAACGCCTGCTCGCCCCATCCCCGCTCCAATAAAAAAGTTCCATAGAATCATCTACTTACTCTTTGCTTTTTCGTAAATTCTGAGCAAAGAGAAGGTACGGGATTTGCTGTCTTCCACACGAGTTTAAAGCAATTGAGCAGAACCCCTTCGTCCCCTCCCTTGCTTTCAGCAGTCTGTCAAAACAAACCCAAAGGTTAAAAAATTCATTATGGATTTTATTGGAAATAAAATTACAACCTTTCTGGTCAGTATGAACCCATGGCCGCGAATACGGGTCATGGGCAACAACATTGCCCAGGACACGCTAGCCGGGGTTACTGTCGCCTTCATTGCTCTCCCGCTAGCATTAGGCTTTGGCGTGGCGTCCGGGCTTGGTGCCATTACGGGGATGTGGGGAGCCATTGCTGGTGGGTTTGTCGGAGGCCTATTCGGCGGATCAAATGTCGGCGTCAGCGGACCAACGGGACCAAAAACCGTTCAGCTTGCAGTGGTCATGCACGATCACATGTTGGCGAATGGCCAACCTGATCTGAGCTTTGCCTTTGGGTGCGTCTTTTTGAGCGGGGTGATCATGCTCATTCTGGCGGCTATGGGTGTCGGAAAATTCATCTATCTCACCCCCTATTCCGTCATATCAGGATTTATGTGTGGTATCGGCGCCATCGTCATCATCATCGAATTAAACCCTTTTCTCGGTCTTCCTACCCTCTCCTCAGTTCGTGAAGCCTTGCTATCCATTCCAAGCTCCATCACGAATGCCCATCTTGATGCACTGATGATTTCACTCCTCACCTTGGCGACCATTCTTATCTGGCCAAAGATCACCAAGGTCATTTGGCTACCAAGTCCCCTGATCGGTCTGGCCGTCGGAACGATCGCGGCGAACGCCTTAGGTTTAAATATTGACTACATTCCTGAGGTACCGACCGGCCTGCCAGATCTGTATCTTCCCCCCATTAGCCGGGTGTATGAAATGCTCCCTCCAGCGGGCGCTTTGGCCGGCCTAGCCGTCTACGACTCCCTCCTGACCTGCGTCGTCATTGACCAAATGAGCAATGATGAACGCCATAACAGCGACCAGGAAATCTGGGGCCAAGGCCTGGCGAATATGACGGCGGGGTTGATTGGCGGACTCACGACCGCGACCGCCACCATGCGAAGCATCGCGAATATTCAATGTGGGGCACGAACGATTCTCTCCACCATCGTCCATGGTTGCGTGCTCCTCGCCCTCGTTCTGGGCTTGGCGCCCTTAGCCTCGTATATCCCCATGGGCTGTCTCGCCGCCATTCTCTTTAAAGTAGGCTACGACATCTTAGATTTCCGCGTCTTCCCCATTCTGCATCGCATCCCCACCCCGGCCAAAATTACCTTCTGGACCGTCTTCATTCTGACGGTATGGGAAGACTTGCTGATTGCCGTGGGCGTGGGACTCGCCATCGCCTTCTTTCTGTTTGTCCGGGATATGAGCGAGATGGGAGCACCTCAAGTGCAAGGCTTGGACGACTCGCATGGATCAAGCAAGGAACTTGTGCCGGAACATCTCAAAAAGCAAATCGCGGTTCTTGAACCGCGAGGCCCCATGTTTTTTGGTATTGCCGACACGATGTATCGGCAAATTGACCAACTGGCGCATTACAAGGTGCTCATTATTTCTTTACGTGATGTGCCCATGATTGATCTCTCCGGAGCCTTCGCGCTGGAGGACATGGTGGAATTGGCCTATAAGCGAGGCACGAAGGTCTTCATTAAGGGGATGAATCCCGCCGTTCGCCGCACGCTCACGGAGTTGAGTGTGATCAAGCATATCGGAGAGGAGAACATTACCGAGGACTTTGACAGTGCCTTGATAAAGGGCATTGATTACATCGGGGAGCAATTTCTCGGGCGGAATATTGATCCCAAAACGGCCTAATAAGGAGGTTAAAAAACTTGCTCATAGGGCTCAGGAAATAGACATTTGAATACATTGCCGTTCCTCTTCATCACGAGCTTTCTTCTCATCGCAACCTTGCTTGGACTCCCCACTCTGGGTTTTTCCGCATCCGAAGGCCATTCGACCATAGATTTAACAACGTCACCTGTCGGATTCTTCGCGTTGGGTCTGTTTATCCTGGCCTATGCGCTGGTGATGTCTGAGGAGTTCACTCATCTCCGAAAATCCAAACCTGTCATTTTGGCGGCTGGCATCATCTGGGGGGCCATCAGCCTGGCCACTCCTGCCAGTCAAGCCGAATTAGTCGAAGCCGCCTTCCGGCATAATCTGATGGAATATGCGGAACTGATGCTGTTCCTGCTCGTGGCAATGACCTACATCAATGCAATGGACGAACGGTTGGTGTTTGAATCCCTCCGGTCGTGGCTGGTTCGAAAAGGGTTCACCTACCGTCAGTTGTTTTGGATTACCGGGACATTGGCCTTCTTTATTTCTCCGGTGGCCGACAATCTGACCACCGCCTTGTTGATGTGCGCAGTCGTACTGGCGGTGGGGTCGGACAATCCGAAATTTGTCAGTTTGTCGTGCATCAATATCGTGGTCGCAGCCAATGCCGGTGGGGCCTTTAGTCCATTCGGCGATATCACCACGCTAATGGTCTGGCAAAAAGGCATTCTGCAGTTTTTTGATTTCTTCTTGCTCTTTGTTCCCTCGGTTGTGAATTACCTGATTCCTGCCGGGATTATGCATTTCGCAGTCCCTCAAGTTTCGCCGGCGCCTTCTTCAGAAGTCGTGAACATGAAGGTTGGGGCCAA
>JAQBGS010000410.1:0-4327 GCA_032128535.1 Nitrospirota bacterium | reverse complement strand
TTCTTAGCCGCACTGGCGTCCAGGTTGCCCTTGTCCCAGGTCTCAAAATCGGCGAACTCATCGGTCGGCGACAGGAACGGATGCGCCTCGGCATCACCCTTGGTCTGGGTGACCTCGTAGAGGCGCTCCCATTTCGCACGTTCCTCGACATAGGCTTTATCAACCGATTTACCCGTGTACGCCTTCTCAACCGGAAACATGATGCCATTCGACAGGTTGCCATTGTGCGGAATGGCCAGCACACTGCCGCCAGTTTTCTTTTCGTAGGCCTCCATCCACTTCCAGAGATCGATCGGGTTGGCACTGCCCGGAGGCAAAACGGTGAACGGCACGACCTGAGTTGCGCGGTCGCCATTGTCGCGGAAAATGACGTTCCGGTGCATGTTTGCCCCCTTCACCAGCGAGGTCCATTCATAGCCGATGACGGCGGTGAAGCGGCCCGGCTCATTGTAGGTCTCGGCAGCGTCGATGGTCTCCTGCCACGCATCGCGATAGGGTCGCGTACCGGGTGCATACAACAGATCCTTAGGAAACGTGCCCTGGGAAAATAGACCGATCAGTTCCAGGGCAGCCTGGCCGCCTTTGCCTTGCTGGATCATGTCATACCACTTGCGGCCCTGCGGGTTGGCGAGGAGTGAGGCCTTGCCCGCCAGCAGATCGGTGGCAAAGCCCATGTTGTCCGAGTGATCGGTCACCACCAGGAAATCGAGCGGCCGCCCGAGTTTCGCGGGTTGACCGCTGGAGGCCGTCACTTGTTCCCCGCGGGCAAAGCGGTAGGCATCACGCGGTTTAAGCCGGGCCCCAAACAAGCCGGCATCCATCGAGAAGCCGGTATGCAGGTGAGTGTCACCAAAGAGCGGCCGCGAGGGGTATTTGCGGTCGGCATAAGGGGAGTAGGGTTGCTTGCCAAGCGCCTTATCGATTTCGCCCTTGTCAGGCTGACCGGCGTCGGACGCGAATGCGGGTGCAGTCAACAGGGTGATTGCAAGACTCAGTACCAGACATGCTTTGCGTTTCATAGCTATCCTCCTCATGTTGATGGACTTCATGGTCGATGAACAGAAAATTCAGCAGTGGTTCTTTGGCCGGCTGAAAAAGTTTATGCCCCAAACACGCAGCTCCTCTTGCGATGAAATGATCCCGCCTATTCTGAATTGACCGCTTTTCGATTAATTCTGTAGGTTGATAAAAACACAACTCATGTAGGTTGGGCAAAGCGCAGCGTGCCCAACAATCAGCTACCCCTGTCCAACAATCACCTATTCATAATCGGCACCGGCAATCGATACGGATTCGCTCGTTCCCCTTTCAGGGACATACCACCCCAATTGTGCGCATCGGTGAAATGAACGGTAGGGCCAATCCTTTGGCGAGGCCACGTACCCATGTGTTTGACCGGGTTATCATGGATGAAGTCCATGGTGAGGTGTTGGGCACGCTGCTTGTCTCGTCTTCAGTTCTATTTTTCGGCATTCAGTTCCCGCCGAACAGCGGTTCCTTGATCAGAGTATCGATCACGGGCATGACGATGATGTCGTCGTAACAATGCACTCCTTAGGCATATGCTGGTCTTGGGTTATTTGGGAAAGAGGAATTGGACTTGAGCGCGAAGTGTCCAATCGGGCCCAAACGTCGTCTGCTCCACATTGTAAAACGCTTGCAACTGCGTATTAATAGGTTGCTTACCAATTTTGAACAATTTCCCGGCCCCGCCGCCAAACGGAATCACCCATTTATTCCCACTGGTGGCTTCCCAATTGGCCGTGATGATGGGGGATGAAGTGAGATAGAGGCCATCTTTTAAATTATAGTTGATGAAATATTGGAACAGGAACGCACTCACCTTATCTCGATCATTGTTGCCTGCGTAGGACCAGATTTGGTTCGCGAGA
This sequence comes from Nitrospirota bacterium, assembly GCA_032128535.1. Taxonomy (GTDB): domain Bacteria; phylum Nitrospirota; class Nitrospiria; order Nitrospirales; family UBA8639; genus Nitrospira_E. Next base: position 2,435 of record JAQBGS010000410.1, on the reverse strand, counting down.
GCTCCAATAACCCAGGGGCCCTGCATGGTGAGGACAACCCCTGCGGGTCCAGCCGCCCATTTTCGGGTACCCAGGACTTCATCGGTGGCGGTCGGAAATTGAAGGATGGGTCCAAGCCCCCAGATCACTTGGCCGGACTTGGCAGGAGAAAAAAACAACGAGGTACTAATGTCGCCCAGGCCATTGGTAGTATTCCCATTATCTCGGGTGAGGTCTGGCTGGCGGATGATCGGAAAAATGGTGCGAGTGATAAGGTTGATATCCTCCGTCAGTTTAATTGGCACAACCGGTTGAATGTTTAAAATGTTTTGCGCGCGGTTGTGCGGACCCAACCCGAAATTCAAATTGTTTTGAAAGGGAACACTAATGAGATCCGCGACAGGGTTTTGCGTTTTCTTGGCTAACTCTTCGGCGGTTTGTTCGGCATGGGTGTAGGGACCACACAACAACGTGATCATGATCGTGGCTAGCAGGGGGATCAGATTTTTTTTCATGTAGACCTCAAATTAGAATATGGCGGTTATACCGAGACCCTAAGTCAGAGCTGATCGAGCAAGATCTTTTTCCCCTTTCCTTTGACAGTCTTCGGCAGTAATTAATGATTCATCCTTGAGTTTCTTGAGCCTAGCAAGACTGTCGTGTTGACTCCCGCTGGCGCCACCTGGGGCAGCGGGTGCTGATTCGTTCTGGGTCAAGAGCCGGGTGCTTATGCCAGTCAGGTATGCCAGCTCCGTGAACCTGTACCGTTCCCCGAATATGGAGTTAGGATTGTCAGTGAATCTGGTGAATTGGTTGAAGGAGGTGCTTCCCAGCCTTTTCTTCATTTTTTGGCTTGTTGAGGGAGTTTAACTCTCAAGTCTTTTAGCAAGCTTTCCAAACATAATCAATCTTTATGCCAAATGCCTTACGCCTGTTTGTGCCCTATTAAGCGTTGGTTGACGGGAATGTCTTTGTAGGCTTTTGAGAACATGAAGTGAAAAAATAATGTTGAAGGCACCAATGAACTGGAAGCTTGATTTGTGAACAGAAGCAAGCATAAGGTGGGAACAGTTGTTTGTGCCGTTTTATGCTGCCTTTGCGACTTCACCACCTTCCTTGTAAGATAACCCAATGATTATTCAATTCCTGGATAGGAAAAACCTTTCTTGTCTGGGCCGAGCATGTCTTCTGCTTTTACTTGTTGGCTATGGAGGGGCCAGTGAAGGAGCCTATGGGGATTCTTCGAATGACGAACTCGTCGATCTTACAGGCGGGGTCATTCCATTGCTTAACTATGATTCTGGGGCAAGTTCTACGGGTGGAGGCGAATTATTTTCAGGGGGAAGGCTTTCCTCTCGAGGCGATGTCCGGTATCTGGTTCGAGTGAAAAATCAGACCGGCGATCCCATCGAAGCCGACTCTCTGATCCTCGTCGTGGACAAGATTCAAGAAATGGCACGGCTCCGTGATATGACAACCAGCCTCGATATTCAGGGGATCGATGGGTATACGGAGGATGGGAAACCGTATTTTCGCGTTCCCGTTGATGGCCAGGCAGAGCTTCCCCCATACGGTGAAAGCGAAACATTTACCATTGAGATCAATAATCCTGACCTTCTTCGTTTATACCCTCCGGTCTTACGGGTCCGGGGAATCCGCAAGACGGCCTCTCATGCGTTTCAGGGTGCTCTTCAGACCTTGATCCAGGAAGGTGCCGTGACCCCTGAAGAAGCGAAAAAGGCCATGGACCAATCGCAATAGAAAAAACATTTGCTAGTTGAATGCCCGGTGAAAATCTGCATGATGCAAGAAGGGATAGGAATGGTGGCGAGAATGATTCACACAATAAGAACCGGCATATTCAGTGTAGGGTTCTTCTTCGTGGTAGGACTGGGAGCGGTGTTGGCTTCAAACGGAGGAGGCCTGAACGAACCCAACCCCGTAAGCGGACATTCCATTTCTCTCGAAGGGATCACTCCTGCGGATGTCCTGGCCCGGGTTCAGATGCTTCGGGATACCCTGGAATTGATCCGGTTTGAAATGGGAAAACCGATGGCAAGCCAGTCTGATTCCATTGTCACCAATGTCCACTCCCATGAAGCCTATTTCCAGGCTCTGACCCTCTTTCATAAAGCCGACCGTCTCGCTCTCGAACTCACCGGGAGCACAGGAATTCCCCCGGAGCCCATCTCGCTTTCCGCTCTTGCGCCTTTTCATGTCTGGAAAATAGTGAACGCGAGCTACCTTCGTATTCTGGCCATCAAAGAGGAATTAGGTCTGAAGGAAATTGTTTCGGAGCGCCCAGAAGATTCCTCGACAAGTCTGACAGAAACCGGACGCGCGATTGTGCAAGCCAATCGCCAACTCAACCTGCTGCAGGAGCGACACTTCTCCCCCAGTGATGTGTCGCAACAAGTTCTTCTGGCCAGTCAGTATGCCAAACGGTTGCTGGCCCG
>JAQBGS010000409.1:0-3699 GCA_032128535.1 Nitrospirota bacterium | reverse complement strand
CATGCCCAAGCCAGGTTCATACCATGGATGAAGCATTGCGCCTTCATAGTGATAGCCACCCTGAATAGGATCAATCGACAATAACAACGGCATGTCTAAATCTAAAATCTCAAACCCACCGAATCCTAATACCAAACTCCAGGAACATCCCATGGCCACCCGACTTTCGACCATCCCGCCAATCATCAGCCGAACGCCTGAGGCCCGAGCCAACTCCGCGATTCGTACCGACTCCATCACGCCACATTTGGTAATCTTCAGATTAAAGATATCCACGGCCTTTTGCTCGATAAGCTGACGTGCGTCTTCTAGGGAACGAAGAGATTCATCCGCGGCAAGAGGAATTCGACTCTGATTTTTGAGCATGCTCATTTCTTCCGGATGATCACGATGAATCGGTTGCTCAAAGACCCGTAAGGGAATGTGAAGATGTTTCATGGCAAATAGAAATTCTCGTGCCTGCTCAAAACTGTAGCCTTGATTGGCATCAATCACAAATGAAGCCTCTGGGCATGCGGCGGCAACCGCTTCAACCCGACGAATATCGCCCTCAACCCCATGCCCGACCTTCATTTTCAAAATCCGAAACCCCTGCTGATACCATTCTCTTGCAGTGAGCACCACGGCATCAGGCGCACCAATTGGCAACGTCACGTCCGTTTCTCGTTTTTGAATATCAGCGCCACCCCACAACCCCCAAAGGGGGATACCCATGGCTCGACACAAGGCATCAAGCAGCGCCGTTTCAAGTCCACAACGCAATGCGGGAAACGATGGCGTGACCGCCAGAAGTTGTTGTGCCACATGCCGAAACTGCGTCGCCGGCTGACCGAGTAACACCTGAGCAGCAGCAGGAAAAACAGAAAGACATGTCGCTTGATCTTCTCCGGAGATATCAGGAAATGGCGCGACTTCCCCATAGCCCACGGACCCGTCTTGAAGAATCACCCGTACAAAGATGTTCCTGGCCACATCCATGGTGCCTGTGGCCACGACAAACGAAGCCTTAAGCGGCAAATCTACAGGCCAGGCTTCAACTTTTTTGACAGTAAACGAATTCACAAAATGATACGAAAACTTAGGGAGGGAGATAATCTGATGCAAGTCAAAGGTAACAGAAGGGAATCAATCTTGGGCACTGTTGAATTTTTTTCCAATAAAGCCTGTATATCCTCTAGGAAATTTCAATCCCAATACTGACGGGAATGGTCAAAAAAGTCGTCCAGCAAGGCCGCAGTCATTTTGACGCGCGGAGCGTACTTCCAGTACGTGAGCACGACAAAATGGCGAGAACGCAGCTGGCGCCTTTTTTCATCATTCCCTTTAGGCATATCGATCATTTTCCCAAGGCAAGGCCGTATTGGAATAGCCACGCACTTCCCAGAAACCCTTTTGATCACGATCGAGAAAGGTAATCTTCTTCACCCATTTCGCCCCTTTCCAGGCATAGCGCTTGGGCACAATCATCCGCACTGGTCCACCATGATCTTTAGTCAACGGCCGATCCTTCCAATGCGTGGTCAATAACACATCCTCATCGTCACAAATGTCTAACGGCAAATTGGTCGTGTAATCATCATACGATTCAAACAAGATAAATTTGGCCGACGACAGGGGGCGCACCACCTCTAAGACATGTTGAAACTTCACCCCTGTCCAATCGTTGTCCAGCATGCTCCACGTCGTCACACAATGAAAATCGGCATGAACCTGGGATATCGGTTGCGCTTGAAAGTCTTCCCATGTCCAGGTCACCGGATTGGCCACAAAGCCATCAATCGTTAAGGTCCATTCGGCTAAATCAATCGTCGGCTTGTACCCTAAATCCAACACAGGAAAATTATTGACCACATGTTGGCCTTCCGGGAGGCGGTCATCTTGGGGCCCATCCACTTCTCGACACGAAAATTCCCGGCGATGTTGCGCCATTTTCTGTTTGGCGTTCACGATTTTCTCATTCGGATCCATACTTGACCACCCCAACTCATACACCATGCCTAATAGGCTTATCTCGGCCGCAGAATCAAAGACTCACGAATCCACAAGGGTACCATAGTTCCTCCCTTCCAGAGCAATAATTTGAAACCCACATAGTCACTCTCTTAAAAATCTGATACATTGTTTCTATTCGTTCATGGTTAGCCTGGAACCGATCGGCTCTTGGTCCCCGTTGGCTTCGTGCCATCTTTTCCAGCCTACGCTACCTTACATTTTTTTTCTCGGAGGATCAGTCTTATGACCGTGCAGCTACTGGCTAGAGTTGTGTGTGGTTCTGTCCTTGTACTAGCGACCTCTTATTCCTTCGTTCTGGCCGAGGTCCAGGAAACGGCTTCACCGATAACCGTCTCCGATGGAAAAACCATTTACATGGAGTACTCTCTCACTTTGGAAGACAAGAAAGTCTTGGATACCAACGTGGGAGGCGACCCCTTGAATTTCACTCAGGGATCGCACCAAATCATTCCTGGATTGGAATCAGCGCTGGAGGGCATGAAAGTGGGAGAAAGCAAACAGGTCACGGTCGATCCAGAACAAGGATATGGGCCGATCAATCCTCAAGCAGTACAAGAAGTTCCGATTGATCAGATCCCACCAGATGCCCGAAAGGTTGGCGTCCGTCTACAAGGGAAGGATGGTCAAGGTCGAACGATGCATCCTCTGGTAACGGAAGTGAAAGAACAGGTGGTCATGCTGGATTTCAACCATCCGCTGGCAGGGAAAAAACTCTTTTTTGATGTGAAAATCCTCGATATCCAAGCCGCAAGCACATCTGAACCAAAGCCGTAACCACCCCACGTGAGAACCTCGCCGTATGGCGAGGTTCTCACCACAGTTCCATTCAGGTCTACATTTTTCCAGTTAATAAAAATCCACTTTCATTCATTAAATTGCCATCTATCATCTATTTAATCTCTTTGAAATGCATACCAGCCGATTTGGCATGATCGTATGCACCAGCAACATCCCCGGCTTTGCCAAGGGCAATCGCTTGGTCTAACTCCGCAATACCCGCATCCAAATGAGGATTGCTCATCTCTTTTTTCGCAGCTTGGGCATGTTGAAGAGACACTTCCGCATGCTTCACCACCTCGTCGGCATGCCCCTTACCTCCATGATCTTCCGCTTCCTGTGCATGAGTTATGGCTTCTGCCACATGCGGATTACCTGCCTTACTTCCGCCCTTTCCACCTGAATAACTTGAACACCCCACAACCAACATGAGCGATAAGACGGCAGCCCACAAACTCCATTTCCACTGGGATAGATGCATAACAGACCTCCTTTGAATGGATTGAGTATGAATACTCTGGCGGCGCCAAAAATATCGCAAACACTATACGTTGTACTGTGGAGAACGTAAAGAAATGCTTGGAGAGGTTATGATTATGGGCGGGTGATGCCCAACTTCGTCATACTGGAGCGAAGAGTGCTTAGTGCCAAGCCTAATGGCTCCCGCTTTGGTCTTACCCTCAATAGCCCATGAGACCTAATTTCTTGTACCTTGAGAATATGTTCTTTTTCCACATCAACCAAATTCTTATAGGTGTCCTGAGATGGTTGAATAGGATGTTGTGAGAACAAGGTATCGACGATTTCAAAATGTTTGAAACCACAACACAGAGGGAGACCCATTTCATTATGATGAGAACCTGATGCGAGTATTACAGTCTGAGATTCCGGAGAGAGAGCCGAAGGAGG